>DATGDV010000131.1:0-13677 GCA_035310685.1 Thermoanaerobaculia bacterium | reverse complement strand
ACGCCCGGCATGAAGTCGGAGTCCACGGTGAAATCGGCCCCGCTGCCGAAGACCGCCGCCAGGACGCCCGCCGCGGCGCCGCTGACCGTGGAATGGCCCGATGGATACTCCGGAAAGGCTGGCGTCACGAGGAGAGGCGACCAGCCAGGGTCCGAGACGGTGGCGGAATTCCCGTCGGTGTCCGCCAGCGGGATCGCAGTCACGGGCCTCCAGGTGACGTAGTGGTACTTCGCCTCCCAGCAGGCGATAGCGGCGTCTGCCATGGCGAGATTCAGGAGAGCAAGCAGGCGGGAGTTCTCCGAGAGGGTGAACTCGTTCTGGCGCCCGAGCCCCAGGGCCGCCCTATCCCAGAGCCAGACCGGCGTCGTCGAATTCCAGAACCGCGCGACCAGAGTCTGATCGGCGCTGCGGAGGGAACTGGAGAGGCTCCCCATCGTTTTCGTTTCGTTGAAATCGGCCGCGTACTGCGCGCTCGCGAGGGCGGGTGTGCCAGCCGGGCGGAACTGCGAGGGGGATTCGATCACCCATGTCGCCATCGTGGCGAACTGCGGCCCGGCGCCCGGCAGAAACGCAGGCGGCGTCGGCCGCCATTCACCGACGGCCAGGCCGCCCAGAAACGGAGGAGGAGGCGGGGCGAAACCGTCGGCGCTCCGCCAGGCCCAGATCTCGTCGGCGACGGTCGAACCCCATTCGATTCCCCGGGCCACGGACTGGCCTCCCCCGTCGGGATCACCGTCCGTGATGGCCGCCAGCGAGGCCGTCCTTGCGGCATCGAAGGTACTCGTCTGGAGCGGATAGAGCCTGACGAGGCTCGCGTAGGCCGCCTGGACCGCTGCCGCGCGCCGCGACGCCCCGCGCGGCGCGGCCGGAGCGACGTGGATCGACGAGTACCGGCGCTCGATGCCGTTGACGGCGTCGAAGACGGAAGCCTGGACGATCGCCGCCACCCGGGTCATCACGAGCGGGCTCGTCGGCGGGACCGCGTTGTGTGCCGCCTCGAGCATGATCCCATTCCAGTCGGTGACCTCGTCGGCACGGGCGACCGTCGAGGTGGAGTAGACCGTGACAACCAGAAGGACGAAGAGCCCGGCGAACTTTTTCATGATTCCTCCTTTACGGCGTCTCGAGTGCGACTCAATTGCATCGCGCTGCTAAGATGGCGATCTCGCGAGGAGGAGTCTCAGGAGCGCGATAAGGTTTCGCTGGCTTTTCGCTAAGGTCCCGGATGCGGCTGACGTTCGCCGATTGCGTCTTCGACTCGGGAACCAGAGAGATCTCTCGGGACGGACGAGTCGCGCCGGTTTCTCCGAAGGCCTTTCGGCTCCTCGAGATCCTGATCGAGAGACGCCCGAACGCCGTTTCCAAGGAGCAGCTTCACGAGCTCCTCTGGCCGAACACGTTCGTAACCGATGCGAATCTGCCCAACCTCGTGGCCGAATTGCGCGCCGGCCTCGGGGACGATCCGCAGAAATCGCGCATTGTTCGGACCGTCCCCCGGTTCGGCTACGCGTTCTGTGCGGAGGCCCTGCCGGTGACGAGCGGGGCGGGCCGCCCTGTCGTCTTCAAGCTGATCTGGGGCGGGCGAGAGATCACGCTCAGTCCCGGAGAGAACATTCTGGGGCGGGATCCGCTATGCGTCGCGTGCATCGACGTCGCGAGCGTCTCGCGTCGTCACGCTCGCATCGTCGTTTCGGGAGACAGGGCGACGGTAGAGGATCTTGGGAGCAGGAACGGTACGTTTCACAAGGGTGAGACTGCCGTGTCCCCTCGGGCTCTCTCCGACGGCGATCGCCTCCGCCTCGGGACCGCGGAGATGACAGTCCGGCGCTACGTCGGGGGGGTTCCGACGGAGCCGGTGCAAGAGGAGTGAGCGGGTGCGCCCTTTTCGCCCGCGTCGAGCGAGAGGCCCGCAGCCTTGAGAAGACCCTGTCCGGCACCGGCGCCGTGAACGTCATCTTGTCGCCGGTCGCGGGGTGCTTCAGGGTGAGGCGCGGCGCGCTCGCGCGAGCCCCGAACTCCGCTCCGGTCTGCCTCGACCGAAACCGCGACCCCGTGCGAGTGCCTACTTGGACGGCGCCTTCGGTTTCTCGGCCTTGCTCTTGTGGGCGAGGTCGGCGCGATGGGCGCGCTCGTAGGTCTGGATGTCCTTGAAACGCCCTTTGGCGTCACGGACCGCGTAGAGTTTCTTTCCGGCGACGCTCCGATGCGTCGTTCTGCGTGCTTTTCCGGCCATTTGGTCCTCCTGCCTCGTTGCCTTATTGGGCGGAGATTCTATCCGCTGGTGAAAGCCCGGCAGCCTCGAGAAGACCCTCGATGTCGTCCGGCACCGGCGCCGTGAACGTCATCTTTTCGCCGGTCGCGGGGTGCCTCAGGGTGAGGCGCCACGCGTGGAGCGCCTGACGAGGAAACTCTCGGCAAAGCTCGCGGAGCGCCTCGTCCTTGATCCCTTTCCATCGCGGCGAGCCGTAGGTCGGATCGCCGACGACGGGAAGGTCGAGCGCCTTGAGGTGGACGCGGATCTGATGCGTGCGGCCGGTGACGAGCGTGCATTTGAGGAGAGCGAGGCCGGAGAGGGAACCAGAAGACTCGGAGAGGACTTCATAGAAAGTGGTCGAGGGGCGCCCACCGGCCTTCGAGGCGGCCATGCGCTTGCGGTCCTTCGGATCCCGCAGAATGCCCATCTCGATTTTTCCTTTGCGGACGGGAGGATGCCCGTAAACGGCTGCCAGATATTCCTTTTCCAGGAATCTCTCTTTCATTGCTTTCCCGAGGACAGCCATGGCCCGCTCGGTCTTCGCGACGACGAGAACTCCCGAGGTGTCCTTGTCGAGGCGGTGAACGAGCCCGGGACGGTCGGCGGGTCCGGCCCATTCCTTCGAGCGGTGGAGAAGCGCGTTCACGAGCGTTCCATCGCGGTGTCCGACGGCGGGATGCACGACGAGGCCCGGAGGCTTGTTCAGAACGAGGATCTCGGAGTCTTCGAAAAGAACAGCGAGAGGAATCTCCTGGGGAACCAGCGGCGCGCGCGGCGCGGGCGGCGGCGGCAGGACGACGATCACTTCGTCCCTGTCTCTGACCTTCTCGGAAGATTTCCCCGGTGTTTTCCCGTTCACGCTGACGAGTCCTGCCTCGATCCACTCCTGGATCTTCGTGCGCGACGCCTCGGGCAGGTCGTTCAGGTGCCGGAGCAGGACGCGGTCGAGACGCTCGCCGGCGTCGCCCCGGTCGGCGCGGATCGTGCGCCGCGGCCGGGATTCGTCGGTCACGCGGCGGCGGGCGCGGGAGCGGTCTTGCGGCGCAGGGCCCAGAGCACCGCCGCCACGGCGATGCCGCAGAGGGCGATGAACTGCGACGTCGACATCACGCCGAGCACGGACCCGCGCGGGTCGCCCCGGAAGATCTCGATCACGAAGCGCAGGAGCGCATACCCGAAGAGGTAGCGCACGAAGGTCTCGCCGGAGTACCGGCGGCGCTCGAACGCGAGGAGGAGGACGCACAGGACCAGCGTGCCCACGGCTTCGTAGATCTGCGTCGGGTGGAGAGGGACGTCGAGCGGGACGCCCACGTTGTCGTGCGCCACGGGGTCCGTGAACGTGATCGCCCATGGAAGCGCGCATTCACGGCCCCAGCAGCATCCCGCGAGCAGGCAGCCGACGCGGCCCAGCGCCTGTCCGAGCGCGACCGACGGGGCCGCGATGTCGGCGAACGTGAAGAACGGGATCTCGCGCTTGCGAAGGAGCACGACCGTGGCCACGAGCGCGCCGATGAGGCCGCCATAGAACACGCCTCCCGCCCGCGCGAGGTCTTTCAGTCCGCTCCAGGACGAGACGTATTGCGGCCACTCGACGATCACGAGCAGGAGCTTCGCGCCCACGAGGCCCGACAGGAGAAGCCAGATGCCGATGTCCGACGCCGCATCGGGGGCGACCCCGAAGGCCGGGGCGCGCTTCCTGACGAGCCACAGGGCCGCGAGGAAGCCGAGGGCCATCATGACTCCGTAGCTCGGAACCGCGAGATTTCCGATGTGGATCAGGTCTGGGTGCATGTTTCGGGCTCTTTCTGGGGATGCCGCCAGATGTCCCACGCCAGGAGGACCACGCCCACGCTGATCGCGCTGTCCGCGACGTTGAAGGACGGCCACTCCCAGCGATCCACGTAGAAACGGAGGAAGTCCGTCACCGACTGGAACCGGATGCGGTCGATGAGGTTCCCGACGGCCCCGCCGAGGACGAGGGCCAGCGCCGTCTGCAGGCGTGTGAGCGTCGTCGGCGACGTGAGCGACCACGCGAGGACGCCGAGGAAGACGCCGACCGCCACGAGCGTCAGAATCGTGGCCCGCGCGGGCGAGTTCGCGAGCGCGAACAGGCCGAACGCGGTACCCGTGTTCCGGACGTGCGTCAGGTCGAAGAAGCCCCGAATGACCGGGATCGTCTCGTGAAGAGGAATCCGCGCCGCCACGATCGCCTTCGTGACCTGGTCCAGGACCACGACGGCGAGTGACAGTCCGAAATAGGCGAGCCGGCGCGGCACGGAGGGATTCTACGCGCCGACGACGCGGCGGCACCGCGCGCAGATGCCGCCGGCCTCGACGTCCATGCGCACCTGCCAGCAGCGCGGGCATTTCGCACCCTCGGCAGGTCGGACGGCGAGCGGGAGACCGCCGTAGAGGTCGCTCTGTTCGGAGCCTCGTGCCGCCGCGGTGCGCACGACGGACGGAACTCCAAGCACTTCGGCGAGTCTTTCTTCCGAAAGGGAAGAGAGAGCGAGGTCCGCGTCGAACGCCTGGTTCGGGCCGATTTCGACGGCGGCCTGGGCCGCGGATCCGACCTTTCCGTCCCGTCGCAGAGGCTCGAGCTGGGCGATGAAGTCTCCTCGAAGCGCGAGGACGCGCCCCCATGCTTGTCTTTCACTCGAAGAAATTTCCGGAAGCCGGAGGTCGCTCCAGCGACGCAGGAAAAGAGCGGAGGGGTCGGACGCGTTCCCCGGAATCGCCTCCCAGATCTCTTCCGCCGTGAAGGGGCAGATCGGATAGAGCGCGATCGCGATCGTTTCGGCGAGGCGGTGCGCGGCCGTCTGCGCCGAGCGCCGAGCCGGATCGTTCGGGGCGAGGACGTAGAGAACGTCCTTGCGCACGTCGCACCAGAAGGCGGACAGGTGGGTCGTCACGAAGTCGAGCAGGCGCCGGGACACGACGTGAAAGGCGTAGGCGGCGTAAGCGTCCTTCGCGTCGGCGGCAAACCGGGCCGCGACGTCGAGCACCCATCGGTCGAGGGGCTCGAGTCGACTTTCCGCCACGGGGTCCTTCGCCGGATCGAAGTCGAACAGATTCGACAGGAGGAAGCGCGCCGTGTTGCGAATCTTGCGATACGCCTCGGCCGTTCGTTTGAGGATCTCCCTGGAGACGGGGTCGTCGTTCGTGTAGTCGAGGGACGCGACCCAGAGTCGGATCACATCCGCTCCGTCCGTCTTGAGCAGGTCGTGCAGCTCGACGGTGTTCCCGAGCGACTTCGACATCTTCCGGCCGTCGCCGGCCACGACGAACCCGTGTGTGAGCACGGCGTCGAACGGGGCACGGCCCGTCAGGGCGACCGACGTCAGGAGCGACGACTGGAACCACCCGCGGTGCTGGTCGTGGCCCTCGAGGTAGAGGACCGGCACGGGCGGCCGCGCCGTGTACGGGTTCTCGACGCCGTAATCGCCTGACCGGAGCACGGCCGCGTGGGATACCCCCGAATCGAACCAGACGTCGAGGATGTCCTTGACCTTCTCGAAGCTCTTGCCTCCGCAGCGCGCACACGCGGCAGTCGACACTGAAGATGAAGAGCGAGAGGAAGACGAAGAGGAAGATTCGCTTAGAAAGTAAGACGGGGGGAACGCTTCGTCGTCGTACCAGGCATCTGCCCCATGCTGGCGAAACGTCTCTCGGACCCTTTCGAAGAAATCTTCTCTTTCTCTCTTTTCTCTCTCGCTGACCGTCGTCGCGACGGCGGGGTAGTGCGAAACGACGCCTTTCTCGTGGCAGTCCGTGCATCGCAGGAACGTGATGGGAGAGCCCCAGCGCCGCTGGCGCGAGATCGCCCACTCGAGGCGGTTCTCCACCATCGCGCCGATGCGGTTCTCGCTGTACGACGGAATCCATTCCACGCGGTTGCGGATCTCGGACAGCGCGCGTTCGCGGAGCGCGCCGAGGTCGATGAACCATTGATGCGTCGCGCGGAAGATGACGGGTTGCTTGCACCGCCAGCAGTGGGGATAGGAGTGAGAGAGAGACCGTTTCGAAAGGAGAAGAGATCCGGAGTGATCCTTCCCGGGGCGCTCGCGGAAGGAGACAGCCTCCGCGGGGCTCGTGGCGAGCGCCGCGAGGACGGCGTCGTTCGCGCTCTGGTCGGGCGTCTTCGGGATGACCACTCTCTTCCCGCGCAGGAACTCCGGCGCGTTCGCATCGTAGAAGCCGCCCTCGTCGACCGGGCAGAGGGAGGGGTCGTCCACCTTGAAGCCGTGCCGCCTCACGACCTCGTAGTCGTCGCGGCCGTGGCCCGGCGCCGTGTGCACCAGGCCCGTGCCGTCCGTCGTCGACACGTGCTCGCCGAGGAGGAAACCGAAATTGTCCAATGTGTCGGACGCAAACGGGCGGGCGTATCGCAACGCCGGTGATGCTTCGGCGATCGCTCTGCCGCTTTTCTTCGAATGGGGAAGAGGGCTGGCGTCGCGCCAGCCGAGCGCGGCCGTCACCTGCGGAACGAGCGCTTCCGCGACGAGATAGGCCGTGAGCGGGTCATCTTCCTTTCTGAGAAGAACATATTCGATGTCCGCCCCGAGCGTGATGGCCCGGTTGGCGGGAAGGGTCCACGGCGTCGTGGTCCAGACCAGGGCATACAGGCGCGGTGCGCCGCCCGCTTCTGCGAGATTCGGCCACGCGCCCTTGGAAGATTCGCCGTCCAACGGCATCGCGACGTAGATCGAAGGGTCGGTCCGGTCTTCGTACTCGATCTCCGCTTCGGCGAGCGCGGTCCGGTCGCGCACGCACCAGAGCACGCTCTTGAATCCGAACGTGACGAGGCCTTGAGCCACGAAGGCGCCGAAGGCCTTCGCGATCTCGGCCTGATAGGAAAAGTCCATCGTGCGGTAGGGCGCCTCCCACCTCCCGAGGATTCCGAGGCGCTTGAAGTCGGCGCGCTGGTCGTCGATCCACCTCTCCGCGAACCTCCGGCAGGCCTGGCGGATCGCGACGTCGGACATCTCGCGCTTCTTCGGGCCGAGCTCCTTGTCGACGTTCAGCTCGATGGGCAGGCCATGGCAGTCCCAGCCGGGCACGTACGGAGCGTCGAAACCCGCGAGCGACTTGCTGCGCACGACGAGATCCTTGAGGATCTTGTTCATCGCCGTTCCGATGTGGATCTTGCCGTTCGCGTATGGCGGCCCGTCGTGGAGGAGGAAACGGGGCGCGCCCGCGCGCGCCTCCCGAATCCGTCCATAGAGGTCCTCCGCGTGCCAGCGCGCGAGGCGGTCGGGCTCCCGTCTCGGAAGGTCGGCCTTCATCGGGAACGCCGTTCTGGGCAGGAGGAGCGTCGATTTCCAGTCGCTCTCTTTCATGGTGAAGCCGCGGAGGTTACGCGGTCGGCCCCCGCCGGGCAAGGCGCCGGCCTTCAAATGATTCCAACTGATCATGTTGGGGGCGCAAAACGATCCCTTAGACTCCGCCGCGCATGGCGAGAATCCGGACAGGAGTCGTGGGATGCGGCTACCTCGGCAGGCACCACGCCCGGATCCTCACGGAGCTCGCGCGGTCCGAACCGGTCGGCTTCGTCGAGCCGGACGACGCCACCGCGGGCGCGATCGAGGCCGCCCACGGGTCGAGGGGACTGGTCAGGAGGGGCTCCGTGAAGGAGCTTCTCGCCGCGGGCGCCACGGCCGTCGTCGTGGCGTCGCCGACCTCCACGCACGCCGACGTGGCGGGAGAGCTTCTCGCGGGCGGGGCAGACGTCATGGTCGAGAAGCCCATCACGGTGACGCTGGCCGAGGCCGACCGGCTCGTCGCGGCCGCGCGGTCCAGGAACCGAGTCCTGCAGGTCGGCCACATCGAGCGGTTCAACCCGGCCGTGGCCGCCGTGCGCCCCCTCGTCACGGACGTGAAGTTCATCGAAGCGCACCGCCTCGGAGCCTTCGTGCCGCGCGCGCTCGACGTGGATGTCGTGCTCGACCTCCTCGTCCACGATCTCGACATCGCGCTCGACCTCGTGGGAAAGCCCGTCACGGAGATCCGTGCGGTCGGCGTGCCGATCCTCAGCGAGAAGATCGACATCGCCTCGGTGCGCCTCTCGTTCGAGGGCGGATGCGTGGCGAACCTGACCGCCTCGCGCGTTTCGCAGGACAAGACGCGGAAGTTCCGCTTCTTCCAGCCGGACTGGTACTTCTCGATCGACACCCAGAACCGCGACGTAACCGCATTTCGCCTCGACCGTCTCAGCGGCCCGCCGCGCATCGTGCCGTGGCCCGTGGCAGTCGAGCCCGCGGATCCGCTCACGGCCGAGGACGGCGCGTTCCTGAAGGCGTGCGCGGAACGCAGCGAGCCGGAGGTGACGGGCGAAGCCGGCCGCGCGGCGCTGAAGCTGGCGCTCGACATCCTCGAAGAGATGGGGCGCGGGCGATGAAGAAGGAGAGGAAGAAGAGAGAGAAGAAGATTTCTTTGAAGGGTAATAGAGCTGGCGGTCGCCGCTCGACGCGCGAGCAATCGCCGCGCGCTGGGCAAGGTTCGAAGAGGACCTCCTCTTCGAAGGAAGAAAGGCGGGGACGCCGCTCGTCGCGCGAGGACGCTTCGAGGCGCACTGCTGCCCATTCACCTTCTAAGAAACGGCCGCGCGCAGCGCGGCTCTCATCGGCCGTTTCCGTGAAGCGCATCGGCCTCATCGGGGGTTCGGGTCTCTATGCGCTTCCCGGCCTCGAGGTCACGGGCGAGGTTGCGCTGAGGACCCCCTTCGGCGCGCCGTCCGACTCTTTCTTTCTCGGAAATCTCTCTTCGGTCCCCGTCGCCTTTCTCGCCCGCCATGGGCGGCATCACCATCTCCTTCCTTCCGAGATCAACTACCGTGCGAACGTCTGGGGCTTCCGGAAGCTGGGCTGCTCGTGGCTCCTCTCGGCCTCGGCCTGCGGCTCGATGAAGGAAACCTACGAGCCGACGGACATCGTCCTGCCCGACCAGTTCCTCGACCTGACGACGCGGCGCCGCACGACGTTCTTCGGTGAAGGGTGCGTGGGTCACGTGTCGTTCGCCCATCCGGTTTCCGGCGTCCTCCTCGACGCTCTCGAGGCGGCTGCGAAGGCGGAGGGCGCCGTGTGCCATCGAGGCGGCACGTACGTGTGCATCGAGGGCCCCCAGTTCTCGACGAAGGCCGAGTCGCTGCTCTACCGCTCCTGGGGCACGGACGTGATCGGCATGACGAACGCGACCGAGGCGAAGCTCTCCCGCGAGGCGGGTATCGCGTACGCGTCGCTGGCGCTCGTCACGGACTACGACTGCTGGCACGAGGAACGCGCGGCCGTCTCGGTGGATGCCGTGCTGGAAGTGCTGAGGAAGAACGCCGGTACCGCGAACCGCGTCCTCGCGAACGCCGTCCGCCGCCTCGACCCGAAGCGTCCGAGCGATTGCGCGGACGCCCTCACGTGGGCCGTTCTCACCCCGAGGGAGCGGATCAGCCCCGCCACTTCGAAGCGTCTCGCGCTTCTTCTGGACAAGGACGAGAGATGACTGCACGCCGCATCGTCGTCACCGGCTCCGTCGCCTACGACTACCTCATGACGTTTCCGGGGAAGTTCCTCGACGTCGTCATCCCCGACCGCATGGATCGCCTCTCGGTGTCGTTCCTCGTGGACTCGATGAGGAAGGTGCGAGGGGGCGTGGCTCCGAACATCGCCTACACGCTCGCGCTCCTGGGTCTGAGGCCCGTCGTCATGGCCACGGCGGGCATCGACGCGCTCGACTACAGCCGGTGGCTCGCCGAGCAGGGCGTGGACACGTCGTCCCTCCACATCTGCGACGACCTCTTCACGGCCTCCTTCTTCGTCTCCACCGACGAAGCGCAGAACCAGATCGCCACGTTCTACGCCGGAGCCATGGCCCGCGCCGCGACGCTCTCCTTCCGGGAACTTTCCCCGAGCAGCGTCAGCCTCGCGATCATCGCGCCGAACGCGCCGGACGCGATGGCGAAGTACGCGGCGGAATGCCGCGAGCTCCACATCGCCTACGTCTACGACCCGAGCCAGCAGGTCGCGCGGCTTTCGGGGGACGAGATCCTCGACGGGCTGAAGGGCGCCGCGATGCTCATCGCGAACGAGTACGAGTTCGGCGTGATCGAGTCGAAAACCGGCCTCTCGGAAGCCGAGGTGCTGTCGCACGTGCCCGCGCTGATCGTCACGCGCGGCGCCGAGGGCTCCACGATCGCGCTCCGGGGCGGCCAGCCGGAAGCTCCCGCCGGCGCGGAGACGTTCCGCATTCCGCCCGCCCGCCTTCGAGGACCGGCGGTGGATCCGACGGGCGTCGGAGACGCGTTCCGGGGCGGGCTCCTCGCCGCTCGCCACCACGGGCTGCCGTGGGAGGTTGCGGGCCGCGTGGGGAGCGTGGCCGCCGTCTACACGCTCGAAGCCCTCGGCCCGCAGCCGCCCCGGTACGGTGTCGCCGACTTCGTCGCTCGTTACGGGGAGAACTTCGGCTTCGAGGGACCTCATGCGCGCGTAAGGGACCTCGCGCCGCGCTGAGGCTGATACACTCTCGGGTCCCATGAACGTGATCGAAGGGCATCTTTCCTCGGTAGGGCGGCGCTTCGGCATCGTGGCCGCGCGCACGAACGACCTCGTCGTGTCGCGCCTCGTCGAAGGCGCTCTCGACGCGTTCCGGAGGAGCGGCGCCGCCGACGAGGATGTCGTTCTCGTGCGCACCCCGGGGGCCTGGGAGCTCCCGCTCGCCCTCCGCGATCTCGCGCGCTCCGGCCGGTTCGACGCGCTCGTGGCCCTCGGCGCCGTGCTTCGCGGCGGCACGCCGCACTTCGAGTACGTGGCGGGGGAGACGGCGAAGGGGGTCTTCCAGGTCTCCCTCGAGCTCGACCTGCCGATCACGTTCGGCGTCCTGACGTGCGACACGCTCGAGCAGGCGCTCGAACGATCGGGGGCCAAGGGCGGGAACAAGGGCTTCGAGGCGGCCATGGCCGCGGTCGAAGCCGCCGACCTCCGGGCCCGCCTGAGGAAAGAACCGGTCCGCACCTCGCGCAAAGCGCGCTGAGAGCCGGGCGGAGGACGCGCGTGAGCGGCCGCCGTCGAAAGTCCCGAGAGCTGGCGCTCCAGCTCCTCTACCAGAACGACCTCGCGGGAACGCCGCCCGAGGAGATGTTCCAGAGAACCGAGGAATACGTCCTTGCGAGGCCCGAGGTGAAGGAGTACGCCCAACGTCTCGTCACCGGCACGATCTCGCGGCGCGATGAGCTGGACGCGAAGCTCTCCGAGCGCTCCGAGCACTGGCGCCTCGGGCGGATGGCGGCCGTGGACCGCAATCTCCTGCGCCTCGCGCTCTACGAGCTCCTTTACGAGGAGGACACGCCGGATCCCGTCGTGATCGACGAGGCCGTCGAGATCGCGAAGAAGTTCTCGACGCCGTCTTCGGGGCCGTTCGTGAACGGGGTCCTCGACGGGATCCGCCGCGCCACGTTCGGCCCCCGCGCCCGGGAGGGAGGAGGAAGCGGGTGAAGGCTCGCGCGCTGCTCCTCGCTCTCGTGTCCGCGTGCGCCGTCCCGGCCTCGGCGCAGGACGCACCCGCCGGTGAGTGGGCCCGATACCGGCTGGACGGGCCGGCGCCGTGGCGGTATGCGCGTGCCGTGGAGGGAGCGGGCTATCGCGTCGTGCTCTCGTCGCCGGACGGCAAGGCGCTCGAGGTCCGTGTCGAGGTGCCCGCCTCGCCGCTCACGGCGGACGCCCCTTTCCCGCCCGCCCCCGCGACCCTCTCTTCGGAAGCGCGCTCGGCGCTCGCCGATCCGCTCGCGGACGACCTCGACCTCGATTCCCTGTCCCGGAGTCTTCTCGCGGGCGCAAGGTCGACGCTCGAGGCCGTCGAGCGCGTGATCGCCTTCACGGCCCACCGGATTCGCTACGCGCTTCCGGACGGCTCGCCGGAGACGGCGTCCCTCACGCTCCGCGCGCGCCGGGGCTCGTGCGTGGGGCGCTCGTTGCTCGCCGCCGAGCTGCTGCTCCGCGCCGGCGTTCCGGCCCGGCAGGTGACGGGCATCCTGGCGGCGCAGCGCGCCCGCGAGCTCACGCCGGAGTCGCGCGCCGTGTTCAACGCGGAGCTCGGCGGCGTGCGGCACCGCTGGATCGAGGTCTTCGTGCCGGGGCTGGGCTGGGTGCCCTCGGATCCCAGCGGTCTCGCGAATACCGTCACGGCGAGGCATCTCGCCCTCGACCGGCAGCCTCCCGCCGGCTTTCACGTCGGCGTTGCGGCTCGCTCGGCCGAGCTGAAGCGGCCCGTTCTCGAGACGGCCGAGGGCGGCCTGACGCTCTACAGGCCACGCGGCGCGAGCGTCGTGGAAGCCGTGGAAGGCGCGCCCCTCGACGCGCGGGGGCTCGCGGCCCCGGGCCCCGCGCGCCGCTGAGGCCGAGTCGTTTACACTCGCCGGCTCCATGCAACGGACGGCGACGACGACGGCGAAGAGCGAGGAAATTCTCAGGGTCGAGGCGAAGTGGCGCGACCGCTGGGAGGCGGACCGCGCGGCGTTCGTGGACACGGCGAAGCCCGCCGGCGACGGCACGTACCTCCTCGTCATGCTCCCGTATCCCTCGGGTGATCGTCTCCACGTCGGGCACGCGCGCACGTACTTCCTCACGGACGCGCTCCACCGCTTCCTTCGCCAGACGGGCGTGACCGTGTTCTGCCCAATGGGCTGGGACGCGTTCGGCCTTCCCGCGGAGAACTACGCGATCCAGAAGGGTATCCACCCTCGGACCTCCACGCTCGCGAACATCGCGGCCATGAAGGAACAGTTCCGGTCGTGGGGCGTTCTCTACGACTGGACGAAGGAGGTCACGACCTGCGAGCCCGGGTACTACCGGTGGAACCAGTGGATCTTCCTGAAGATGCTCGAGCGGGGCCTCGCCGTCCGGAAGAAGGCGCCCGTCAACTGGTGCCCGTCGTGCCTGACCGTCCTCGCGAACGAGCAGGCCGAGGGGGGCGTCTGCGAGCGGTGCAAGACGCCGGTCGTCCAGAAGGAGCTCGAGCAGTGGTTCTTCCGGATCACGGACTACGCCGATTCGCTCCTCGAGGGGCTCGACCGGCTGGACAACTGGCCCGAGAAGGTCCTGACCATGCAGCGGAACTGGATCGGGAAATCGGTCGGGGCCGATCTGGACTTCGAGATCCCGTCGCTGGGGGAGTCGATCCGCGTCTTCACGACGCGGCCCGACACGGTCTTCGGTGCGACGGCCCTGATCCTCGCGCCCGAGCACCCCATGGTGCCGCGGCTCCTCGAGGGGCATCCGAAGAGAACCGAACTGGAGGCCTGGGTCACCTCGGTCCGGAATCAGCAGCGCATCGACCGGGAGGCGGAGGGGGCCGAAAAGGACGGGCGCGACACGGGCCGGACGGCCGTCAACCCCTTCACGGGAGAGACGATCCCCATCTGGCTCGCGAACTTCGTCCTC
>DATGDV010000130.1:0-4366 GCA_035310685.1 Thermoanaerobaculia bacterium | reverse complement strand
GGAGAGGGCAGACGAGCGAGGAGACGCCTGGCGTCGCGCGGACTTCCGGCTGCGAGCCAGGCGTCGGCCGCCGCGGGAATCGAGGCGGCCGGCGGGTTGGCGCCGAGCGAGCGCAGGAGCGCGGAAGCGGCCTTCGGGTCGCGAGCGACGAGCGCGCGCGCCCTTTTCACGCGCACGTCGGCGGGCGCCGTCCGAACGGCCGCATCGAAGGCGTCGCGGTCGGCGTCGTCGAAGAGATCGGCGGCGCGCGCGGGCGCGTCGGGAAAGACGGCCGCGAGCGCGGCGAGGCGCTCGCGGCCTGCCTCGCCTTCGAGCGAGCGCGCGTCCGTCAGCGCGCGTGTGATGAAGGCCCGCACCTGAGAAGGGGGCGGTTGGGGCCGCCCCTGGAGAGCGGCGCGTACGGAGGCGCGCTCTTCGGGGGTCGCGGCGAGGCGTGCGGCCATCCCGAGCGCCGCGCGCGCGAAGGGCTCGCCGGGCTCGCTCGCGGCGAAGGCGAGGAGCCCGCTCACGCGGGTCGTCTTCGGGGCAAGGCCCGCCGCGAGGGTGATCCACGGGGGCAGGCCGGAGAGGCCGAGGGGCGACGCGTCGAGGCCCGCCACGAGGGAAGCGGCCGAGCCGTCCCCCCGTGCGAGAGCCGCTGATCCCGCGCGCAAACGTTCGCGCACCGACTCCGGTTCCCGCACGGCTTCGGGCGGGCCGGGGGAGGCCCCCGGAACGACGCTTTCCGAAGCGAGTATGCCCGCGAGGAGGAGAGCCGGGAGAACCAGCGACTCAGCTCACCGAGCCGAGCGCCTCGGCCCGCCCGTCGGCGAGGATGCGCACGAGCTCGTCGTGGAAGAAGTTGGTGTCCTGCCGGATGGTGGCGGGCGTGCGCTCGTCGTAGACCTGTCGGCTTCTTTCGATGTCGTCCTTGAGGCGCTCGTAGAGATCTCCGGCTGCCCTCCCGTCCTCGACCTTCTTCTCGTTGTACAGCTTGATTTCCGAGATGAGGAGCCGGGCGAGGCGGCGGGCGTCGTCGATCGCACGTTGCGGGCTGTCGGGCGTCGCGGCGGCTCGCCCGCGCGGTACGAACCCCGAGATCGGCCGGGGAGCGGTCAGCAGATCTCGCGGCGGCGTGACGGCGGACGTGACGCGGGGCGGCTTCTGCGCCGTGACGTCGCCTTCCCCGGGAGGCGGAACGCGACCGGACGCGCGCAGGGCCTCGAATGCTCCGGTGAAATCGCCCGTCGAGGCGTTCGCGAGCGGTGAGGTCGCTGAAGAGGCCATCGAAGGGGGCATGGACGCCGGGGCGGGAGGCGGCGGCGCAGCGGCAGGAGTGGAAGGGAAGGACGGGAACGAAGCCGCCGGCGGAGCGGGAGGAGCCGGAGGGGCGGCAGGCGCGGAAGGCGCCCCGATCGTCGGAATCGCGCTCGTCAGCCCGGGGTCGGATGAGAAGGAGCGGATGCCCTGAGGGAATCGCGTCTTCGCAGCTTCCTCGATCGCGCGCAGGGCCTCGCCGGCGTCGGTCGATCGCATGCGCGTCGACGGCGCCGGCGGCGCGGCCGGCGTAGGCGCCGGCGACGGAACGGGCGCCGCGGCGGGTGGGGCGCCGATCTCGAAGGTGGCGGCGGGCGTGCGCATCGTCAGGGCGGGAGGCTCGAAGCGCGGGATCGCCTCGCCCGTGGGTGTGAGGGAGGGAGACGGGATCTTCTTGCGGGCGGCCAGGAGGTCGACGGCGAGTCCGGTCACGAACGTGAGAACCTCCACCGCGGCCTCGTTCAGGCGGCCCTCCTCGCCGGGCAGCTCGTCCGCGCAGACGATTCCCGCGAGCCGGTCGCGGATCACCATGGGGACGAGGAGCGTGCGCGCGGGCGCCTGGCCGGACAACGAGCGGCGAAGCGGGCCGGACTCGTCGGGAGGCTCGGCGAGCATGGAGCGCTGCGACTTCAGCAGCGCCGCGACGAAGGGATCGTCCTCGGCCGCGAGGTCGAGCGCGCGCACGGCCTCGTCACGTCCGCCGGAGGCGTCGAATCCGACTGATTTCCAGCCGGTGAGACGGTCGTTGCGCAGGACGAGAAGCGCCACGCGCGACGCGTGAGCGTGGACGCGCGTGAGAAAGCGCGAGAGAACGTCGACCTGCGAGCGCGCCGACTCGATCGCGGCGAGCGACCCGCGCACGACGCTCCAATCGGCCTGCGGCGCGCCCGGAGCGGCGGCGGGCACGGGCGGAGGCGGAGGCGGGATGACGTCCTCGAGCATCAGCGACACGATGTTCTCGGGGAGGAGCGGCTTGGCGTGCGCCGGGATCTTGTCCGACAGGGCGGAGAGAAGCGCCTCGATGTCGCGCCGCGCGTCCACGAGCGACGACTTCCACGCGGCGAGGTGGTCCTCGAGATGCGTGGACAGCGATTCGATCAAGCGGCGAGTCGCGGCGGGGTCGACCGGCATACGTCTCCTGACGGCGCCAACGCGGGGGCCTTCGGCGTCGTGTTCACGGCATTATATTCGGACAGCAACGCAGGACGGGATCTCGAGGAGGCACGTTGACCTCGGGGGCTTCGCCCTTTAGCATGCAGAGTTTGCCCACGCCCTCGGGGAACGGCGGGTTCCACGGGCACTCGGGGCCGGAGAGGAGGGAGATCCGAAGTGCCGTTGATCCACGTCAAGGAGGACGAATCATTCGAAAACGCGCTGCGCCGATTCAAGCGCAAGTGCGAGAAATCCGGAATCCTCTCCGAGCTCAAGAAGCGTCAGCACTACGAAAAGCCTTCGGCCAAGCGCAAGCGCAAGGCCATCGCCGCCCGCAAGAAGATGCTCCGCAAGCTGGCTGAAGAGAGACGCACGGGGATGTAGATTCCCGTTTCGTGAGTCATTCCGAGCTCGACTGGCCCGGCGCGCTTCGGCTCGCCGGGCGTTTTTGTGCCACGGAGCGCGGAGGCGATCGGCTCCTGGGGGCTGCCCCGTCGCCCGACACGTTCGAGGTCGTGCGCCGGCTCGGAGTGACGCGGGACCTCGTCCTCCGGCGTTCTGTCCGCGCCCCGGTGCCTCTCGGCGGCCTCGACGAAGGCGCCCCCCTGGTTTCACGACTCGGCCCGCCGGGCCGCGCGCTCGCGCCGGAGGACCTTCTCGACCTTTTCCTGCTCGTCGAGCGGGCGGAGGGCGCGCGGGCCGCCGTTCCCGTGCCCGACCTCGAGCTCCCCCGCCTCGCCGACCTCCTTCTTCCGCTCGTCTCCTTCGAGGACCTCCTTGCCGAGAGAGAGCCCACGTTCGAGCCCGACGGACGCGTGAAAGACACGGCGTCCGCTCGCCTTTACGCGATTCGCTCGTCGATCCAGCGCCTGCGCAAGGAAGTCGTCCGGAAGCTCGAAGAGGTGGCGCGCGCGCATCCGGACGCGCTCACGGGCGGCTACGTGACCGAAAAGGGCGGGCGTTACTGCCTCCCCGTCCGCGCGGATCGCCGCGAGCTCGTCGGCGGACTCCTGCACGAGCGTTCGGGCTCGGGCCAGACGATCTTCGTCGAGCCGCTCGCCGTCGTCGAGGACAACAACGCCCTCGCAGAAGCCGTCGAAGAGGAGCGCGAGGAGGTCCATCGGATCCTGGCGGCGCTCACGGCGCGGTTCTGGTCGCGGCGCGAGGACCTGCTGGCCGCCGTCGAGGTGCTCACGGAGCTGGACGCGTATCAGGCGCGCGCGGAGTTCTCGTCGCGTGTCGCCGGTGTCTTCCCCGACTTCTCGGATCGGCTCGTCCTCAGGGAGGCGCGCCATCCCCTGCTCGACCGGCGCCTTGCGGATCTTCGCGCAGATGTCTTCGGAGAGCTCGAGGAACGCCATGCCGACGCGGTGCCGTTGGACCTGGAGCTTCCCGAGGGAGCGCGCCTTCTCCTCCTGTCCGGGCCGAACGCGGGCGGCAAGACCGTCGCGATGAAGACCGTCGGCCTTTTCGCGCTTCTCGCGCAGTCGGGTTTCGCGATCCCGGCCGCCGCCGGCTCGACGCTCCCTGTCTTCGACCAGGTGCTCGTCGTCGCGGGCGACGCGCAGGATCTCCTCGGCGACCTTTCGTCGTTCGCGGCGGCGATGACGCGCACGGCACGCGTCCTCGCCGAGGCGACGCCGAGGAGCCTCGTCCTCGTCGACGAGCTCGGCAGCGGCACGGACCCCGACGAAGGCGCGGCGCTCGCGATCGCCGTGCTCGAGGAGGATCTCCAGCGCGGGGGCCTGGCCGTGGCCACGACGCACCTTTCGATCGTGAAGGAGTGGGCGCAGGAGAAGTCCGGCGTTCTCTCGGCGGCGATGGAGTTCGACGAGAAGGCCGGCCGTCCCACGTTCCGGGTTCGTCCGGGCGCGAGCGGGCGCTCCCGCGCGCTCGCGGTGGCCGAGAAGGCGGGCTT
>DATGDV010000129.1:0-6497 GCA_035310685.1 Thermoanaerobaculia bacterium | reverse complement strand
TCGGGAAGAAGATTTTCAACTATCGGGGCTGCATCAGCAGCCCCGAATAACAGAAAGAAAGAAAGAAAAGAAGAGAGAATCAGTCCCTGAATGAAAGCCATCCTCGTTCCCAAACCCGGCGGACCCGAAGCCCTCGTGTGGGGCGAGACGCCCGATCCGACACCCGGTCCCGGGGAGGTCGTCGTGCGCGTGCGCGCGACCGCCGTGAACCGCGCCGACCTGCTGCAATCGCAGGGCAAGTACCCCCCGCCGCCGGGCGCCTCGGAGATCCTCGGCCTCGAGGCGGCAGGCGAGGTCGAGGACACCGGGGAGCGCGTTTTCTTCCTGCTCGCCGGAGGCGGATATGCCGAGAAGGTGGCGGTGCCGCGCGCCATGCTCATGCCGATCCCGCCCTCGCTGTCCTTCACGGACGCGGCGGCGATTCCCGAAGCCTGGTTCACCGCGTACCTGAACCTGTTTCAGGAGGGCGGCCTGAGAGAAGGAGACCGCGTTCTCGTCCACGCCGCCGGGTCGGGCGTCGGGACGGCGGCGATCCAGCTCGCGAGGCGCGCCGGGGCCTCCGTGATCGCGACGGCGCGCAGCGCGAAGAAGTGTGACGCTCTCGTCGCCCTGGGAGCGGATCTCGCCGTCGACACGTCCCGCGAGGAGTTCCTGAGCCGCATCGAGCAGACGTTCGGAAAGGAGTCGGTCGACCTCATCCTGGACCCCGTGGGCGGCAACCTCTTCGCGCCGAATCTCAAGGCGCTGCGCCGCGGAGGCCGGCTCGTCCTGATCGCGAGCATGGCCGGGCCTTCGGCGGAGATCGACCTGCGAACCGTGCTCGTCAAGCGCCTGCGCATCATCGGATCGACGCTCCGGAGCCGACCGCTCGCGGAGAAGATCGATCTCACGGCCGCTTTCGTGAGGGAGGTCCTGACCGGCTTCGCCGACGGCTCGCTCGTCCCGGTCGTGGACCGGAGCTTCCCGCTCTCCGCGGCCGCGGAAGCACATCGCCGCATGGCCGCGAACGAGAACGTGGGCAAGATCGTGCTCGTCGTGGACTGAGGCGTGGCGCCGCTTCCCTCCCGTCCGCGCGCGGTCATCTTCGACCTCGACGGCACGCTCATCGACGCCTACGCGGCGATCCACGAATCGCTCGGCGTCGTTCTCGAAGCCTTCGGCCGGCCGCCCGTGACCCGCGACGAGACGCGCCGGATGGTGGGTCACGGCCTGGAGGTGCTCGTCGGGAAGGCGGTGGGAAAGGAGAACGTCGCCGAAGGCGTGCGACTCTTTCGCGAGCGCTACGAAAAGGTCGGGCTCGAGTCCACAAGGCTCCTTCCGGGCGCCGATCTCGTCACGCGAAGGCTTTTCGAGCGGGGAATCCGGCTGGCGGTCGCCTCGAACAAGCCGGCGCGCTTCACGCGGCCGCTTCTCGATGCGCTGGGCCTCGCGAACCGTTTCGGCTTCGTCGCGGGTCCCGACGACGGCTTTCCGCCGAAACCGGCCCCGCAGATGGTCTTCATGGCGCTCGCCACGCTCTCGGTCCCGGCGAAGGAAGCCGTGTTCGTGGGCGACATGCCGATCGACGTCGCGACGGCGCGCGCGGCCGAACTCCCGATCATCGCACTTCCGAGCGGCAGTGCGACACGAAAGGAGCTGGAAATCTGTTCTCCTGACGTCATCGTCGAAAATCTCGAAGAGCTTCTGCCGCTCCTCCTCCCCTCGTAGAATCCGCCCCATGACAAACTTCGATTCGACTACCGGCTCTTCCGGCCAGGTGCGCTTCTTCAACCCCGGCCCCGTCTGGGTGAGGCCGCAGGTGATGCACGCGCTGACCGGCCCCATGCTCTCCCACCGCTCGCAGGCTTTCATGGACCTTTACGGACGCATCCTCGAGAAGCTTCCGAAGGTCTTCCGAACCACGCGCACGGCCCACACACTCGCGACCTCGGCGACCGGCGTCTGGGAATCCGCGCTGGTCTCTTGCGTCGAGGGCCCCGTTCTCTCGCTCTCCAACGGAGCCTTCTCCGGGAAGTGGGGCGAGATGGCGTCCCGCCTCGGGCTCGAGACGGACGTCCTCAAGTTCGAGTGGGGCGAGGCCGTCAAGCCCGATGCCGTGAAGAAGAAGCTCGCCGAGAAGAAGTACGCCGCGGTGACCGTCGTTCACAGCGAGACGTCCACGGGGGTGATCTCCGACCTCGCCGCGATCGCGAAGGTCGTCCACGAGAATTCCGACGCGCTCCTCTTCGCGGATGCGGTCACGTCCGTCGCGGGAACGCGCGTCGAGACGGATGAGTGGGGCCTCGACGTCGTCCTCACCGGCTCGCAGAAGGCCTTCGCGCTCCCTCCCGGGCTGGCGCTCTTCGCCGTCTCCGAGCGCGCCCTGGCCGCCGCGAAGAACAAGAAGTTCCGCGGCCTCTACCTCGACCTCGTGGAGATCGAGGCGTTCGCGGCCAAGAAACAGACACCGACGACGCCGTGCCTGCCGCTCCTCTACGCCCTCGACGTACAGCTCGACCACATTCTCGCCGAGGGAATCGAGAACCGCTGGGCGAGACACGCCGCGATGCGGAAGGCCGTGGAGGACTGGGCGGCGAAGAACGGCTTCCGCGTCTTCGCCGAGGCGGGCGCGCATTCGCCGACCGTGACCTCCCTCATTCCGCCCGAGGGCGTGAATCCCGAAGAGCTGAACAAGACGCTCAAGAGCATGAAGTGGACGACCGGCTCCGGCTACGGAAAGCTGAAGCCCACGAACGTGCGCATCGGCCACATGGGCGACGTGGACGTCGCCTCCGTGGAGGCCTACCTGAAGGCGCACGAGGAGGCGATGGCCTCCATGCGGGCGAAGGCCGGGAGCCCTGCGTGAGCGCACCGCGCGTTCTCGTCGCCGAGCCGCTCTCGCAGACGGGGCTGGCCGTTCTTTCGAAGGAAGGCTTTTCCGCGGACGTCCGCACGGATCTGTCCCGGGAGGCGCTTCTCGGGGCAATCGGCGACTACGACGCCCTCGTCGTCCGCTCGGCCACGCAGGTGGACCGCGAGCTCCTGACGGCCGGGAAGAGGCTCCGCGTCGTCGGCCGGGCCGGAGTCGGCCTCGACAACGTCGACGTGAAGGCCGCCACCGAACGCGGCGTCCTCGTGGTCAACGCTCCGTCCGGGAACGTCGTCTCCGCGGCGGAGCATGCGATCGCCCTCCTTCTCTCCTTCCTGCGCAAGATCCCGGAGGCACAGGCTTCGCTTAAATCCGGGGAATGGAAGCGCACGAAGTTCGTCGGGACGGAGCTGCAGGGAAAGACCGTGGGTCTCGTGGGCCTCGGGCAGGTGGGCGCCCGCGTGGCCGCGCGCCTGCGCCCCTGGCACGTCACGCTCCTCGCGTTCGACCCGTACGTGACCCCCGAACGAACCGCCGAGCTCGGCGTGACGCCCGTGTCCCTGGACGAACTGCTGGCGAAGTCCGACGTCGTCTCTCTTCACGCGCCGGGAGGCTCGGAGACCAAGCACCTCATCGGAGAGAAGCAGCTCGCGGCGATGAAGAAGGGCGCGATCCTCGTGAACTGCGCGCGCGGCGCGCTCGTGGACGAGGCGGCGCTCGTCAGGGCGCTCGACTCGGGGCTTCTGGCGGGAGCAGCCCTCGACGTCTACTCCGTGGAGCCGCCGAAGGATTTCTCGCTCATGAAACACCCGAAAGTGCTCTGCACGCCGCATCTCGGCGCATCCACGGTCGAGGCGCAGGACCGAGTGGCGGTGGAGACGGTCGAGATGCTCGCCGAAGCCCTGAAGGGCTCGCCCTTCATCGCGGCGGTGAACCTGCCGTTTCCCGCCGGAGGCGACGCGCACGCCGCTCTTCCCTGGATGCGCCTCGCCGAGACGGTCGGCGCCTTCGTGGGGCAGGCGATGCCCGAGGCGCCGAAGCAGCTCACCGTAACGCTCGCCGGAATCCCGGAAGGGATGCGGAAGGCGTGCGTCGTCGCCGCCGTGAAGGGCGTCGTCTCGACGTTCGCCGAGGGCGTCAACATCGTGAACGCCGTCTCGCTCGCGAAGCTGAACGGGATCTCGGTCTCGGATTCCGTGCGCGAGGACGCGGGAGGGTATGCCAGCCTCGTTACCGTGGCCGCGGGCGAGGGGAGCGCCTCGGGAACGCTCTTCGGAGACAAGCACTGCCGGATCGTGCGCGTCAACGGCCTGTCTCTCGAGTTCTCGCCCGAGGGGACGCTCCTCGTGATCGCGAACCGCGACGTGCCGGGCGTCGTGGGCCGCATCGGGACACTGCTCGGGTCTCGAGGAGTCAACATCGCGGATCTCGCTCTCGCCCGCGGGCGGGACGGCCGGGCGGCCGCCGTCGTCCGGATCGACTCGCCGGACAACTCGATCGGACAGGATCTCGTCCGGGAGGTCTCGGCGCTCGAGGGCATCGATTCGGCGCGGCTCGTGACGCTCGGGTGAGCGCGTGAGCCCGGCGCCCCGCGTCCGCGCGCGCCGGCGTGTCGGCGTCGTCTTCGGCGGACCGTCCCGCGAGCACGGCGTATCGTTCGTCTCGGCAGCGTGCCTTCTCGAGAATCTTCCGCAGGACACGTACGAGGCGATTCCGCTCTTCGTCGGGAAGGACGCGACCTGGCACGCGCCGTCTGCGTCGAAGGCCGAGCTCGAACGCCAGCTCGCGCGCCCTTCGAAGGAACTGCTCCTCGACGGCATCAAGCCCGGCAGCAGGCCCGCGCGCACGGCGGAGATCGTGGACTCGTTCTTCAGCGCCTGGCACGCGGCCGGAGCGGAGGTGCTCTTCCCGATCGTGCACGGAACGTTCGGCGAGGACGGCGTGCTGCAGGGGCTCCTGGAGTCGCTCGGCATCCCGTACGTGGGGTTCGGAGTCGCGGCATCGGCCGTGGGGATGGACAAGATCTTCATGAAGGCGGCGTTCGGCGCGGCCGGGCTGCCTCAGGTGGAGTACGCCGGCTTCTCCCGCGCGGAGTGGAAGTCGGCGGAGAGCCGCGCGTCGATCGTGGAACGCGCCCTCCGCCTCGGATTCCCCCTTTTCGTCAAGCCGTCCTGCGCCGGCTCGTCGGTGGGCGTCTCGAAGGTCAAATCCGAAGCCGGATTCGCGCCCGCGGTCGAGGAGGCGCTCCTCGTGGACGGACGCGCTCTGGCGGAGAGGGGAGTCGACGCCCGCGAGATCGAGTGCTCGGTCCTCGAGGGCGAGACGGGCCGGCCCACGGAAGCCTCCCTGCCGGGCGAGATCGTGCCGGGGCGCGAGTTCTACGACTACGAGGACAAGTACATCGGCACGCTCTCGCGCTCGATCATCCCGAGCGACCTGCCCGAGTCCTTCCGGGACGAGGTCCGGGGCCTCGCCGTCCGCGCGTTCGACGTTCTCGGCGGCGCCGGCTTCGCGCGCGTGGACTTCTTCCTCGAGCGCGGCACGCACCGCCTCCTCGTGAACGAGATCAACTCCCTGCCGGGCTTCACGCCCATCTCGATGTTCCCGAAGTTGTGGGAGGCCACGGGGCTGCCGCTCCCGAGGCTCCTCGACCGCCTCGTCCGAAGCGCGTTCCAGCGGCCGGTCCGCGGGCGCTGAGGACGCCTTAGCGGTAGATCACCACGACGCCGGCGAGGCCCAATTCGCCGAGCGACTCGCGTGCGGCTTCGGCCTCCTCGCGCGTCCGGTAAGGGCCGAACTTCACTCTCTTGAGGCCCCGGTATTCTTCGATGAAAGGGTTCGGGTAGCGCGCGGCGAGGCGGTCGCGCAGGCGGACGGCGTTCGCCTCGCCGCCGAACGCTCCGGCCTGCACGGCATACGCGACGGCCTGTCCGCCGGGCGCGCCCGGCTCGGGACGCGTCGCCGTGTTCGCGGCGGTCACGGGAGGCGGCTCGTCGGAACCCGCACGGACGCGGAAGTTGTCTCCGAGGGTCACGACGCGGATCGTGACGGGGACGACGCCGTCCCCGACCGCCGCGAGCTCGTGGGCGGCCGCCTTCGAGAGATCCAGAATGCGGCCCGCGATGAACGGCCCGCGGTCGTTGATCTTCACGCGGACGCTCTTCCCGTTCTTCTCGTTCGTCACGTCCACGACCGTGCCGAGCGGCAGCGTCCGGTGGGCGGCGGAAATCTTTTCGGGCCGGAACGTCTCGCCCGAAGCCGTCGGCAGCCCGTCGAACTCCTTCCCGTACCACGACGCGTAGCCGCGCTCGGCGGCGGGGGCAGCGGGCGTTGGAGAAGCGGGCGGGGAAGACGGCGGGGGATTCGACGAACACGCGATGAAGAGGAGGATGAAGAGAGAAGAGAAGATTTCTTTGAAAGTGAATAGGGCGCGGCGCGGGCCGCGCCAGCGGGGTTCGATTGCAACGCGGGGGTCCGGCGGCGCCCGAAGGCAAGCCCCCGGAGAGCGCGCGCTTCGCGCGCCGCGGAGCGGTCGAAGACCCTTGACATCGGTCATTCGGGAAATACGGCTCCTATCGAAAATCCCTTTCGAAGAAAATTCCTCTTGCTCTTCTTTCTTTTCTTTTCCGAAGCAAAATCTTCTTTCTCT
>DATGDV010000128.1:0-2029 GCA_035310685.1 Thermoanaerobaculia bacterium | reverse complement strand
GGGAGGTCGGCACCGTTCCATCTACGTGGCCGAGCGTCTCGCCCGCGATCTCGTCACGATGGGCTATCCGGTGCGGGTCTCGCACCGGGACGAGGCCCTCGACTGACCATGTCGATTCCCGCCAGGCCCTTCGTGGGCCTTCTCCTCCTGTCGCACGGGCCGCTCGCGAACGCGCTGCGCGAGACGGTGCACATGCTCGAGCCCGACGAGCCCGACGACCTCGGCGCGTTGTCGCTCGCGTGGGACGAGTCGCCCGAGTCTGCGAGCCGGCGCCTCGAGAAAGCCATTTCCGAGGTCAACCGCGGGAAGGGCGTCGTGCTTCTGACGGACATGTTCGGCGGCACGCCGTCGAACCTGGCGCTCGCCTTTCTCGAGCCCGGGGCGATCGAGATCGTCTCGGGCATCAACCTTCCGATGGTCGTGAAGGCCCGTGCGCTCGCCCGCGAGGGCAAGACCCCGCGGGAAATCGCGCACACGCTCGTGGAGCGCGGGCGCCGCGCGATCGTGGCGGCCGCCGAGCTCGTGGACGGACCCCACGGAGGACCCGCCCGGTGAAGGAGGCGACGCTCACGCTCAAGAACCGGCTCGGCCTGCACGCGCGCGCCGCGGCGAAGCTCGTGCATGCCGCGTCCTCCTTCGACGCGAAGGTCTCCCTCTCGCGGGACGGAGAGGAAGTGGACGGGAAGAGCATCCTGGGCCTTCTGCTCCTCGCGGCCGGCAAGGGCACGCCGCTCCACGTGCGCGTGGAAGGGAGCGACGAAGACAAGGCGCTGGCGGCTCTGGAGGACCTCGTGGAGCGCAAGTTCGACGAGGCGGATTGAGGAGAGGGAACGGGGGAAGCCGCTGGGCGGTTTCCCCCGAATGAACAAATCGCCATCGTCATCGCTACAATGGGACGGTGAAACGCTCCCTCTCTCTCACGGGAATCCCGGTATCACCCGGCATCGCGATCGGGCGCGCCGTGCTCTGGGTTTCGCGCGAGGACTCCTCGCCGAAACGCACGCTGGAACCGGAGGAGATCGAGCCCGAGATCGAGCGGTTCCGGCGGGCGGCCGAAACCGCTGCCCACGAGATCGAATCCACGGCCCGTCAGGTGAAAGAGCGCCTCGGCGCCGAGTATGCGGGGATCTTCCAGGCGCACGCGCTCTTCCTGAAGGACCGCACCTTTCTGGGGCCGATCGAACGCCGGATCGCACACGAGAAGGTGAATGCCGAGTGGGCGGTCGCCGAGGCGGCCTCCGACCTCTCGGCACGGTTCCGGAGCCTGCCGGACGAGAACTTCGCGCACCAGGGGGCCGACATCGACGATGTCGCGCGCATCCTGAAGAAGCATCTCGGCGGTGAAGAGTATTCGCGCCTGAGGATGGAGGACCTCACGGGGGAAGCGATCGTCCTCGTGGCGGACGAGCTCACGCCGTCCGACGCGGTCCGGATCCCCCGCGACCGTGTCGTGGGTTTCGTGACCGAGCGCGGTGGCCGGACCTCCCACGCCGCGATCCTCGCGCGATCCTTCGGCATTCCCGCGGTCGTCGGCGTGCCCCAGCTCCTCGCGGAGATCGGGGAGGGCGACCGCATCGTGGTCGACGGCCGGGACGGGATCGTCTGGCGCGAGCCTTCCGAGAGCGTCGTCGCGTTTTTCCGGGATCGCCGCGAGCAGGAGGCGCGCCACGAGGACTCGCTCAAGGTGCGCAGTCACGACGTCATCACCCGCACGCTCGATGGCGCCGAGGTTTTCGTTCGCGCGAACATCGAGCTCGCGAACGAGATCCACGACGTCCTGGAGTACGGGGCCGACGGCGTCGGCCTGTTCCGGTCGGAATTCCTCTACCTTTCCAAGGGTGGCGACGAGTTCCCATCGGAGGAAGAGCAGTCGCGCGCGTATCGCGAGGTTCTCGAGGGGCTCGCGCCCCGCCCGGTCGTGATCCGGACCTACGACCTCGGCGGCAAGAAAGGTGCCCGCCATCTCGCCGGCGCCGACGAGGTGAATCCGGTTCTCGGACTTCGGGGCGTGCGCCTGTGCTTCGCCCGG
>DATGDV010000127.1:0-7511 GCA_035310685.1 Thermoanaerobaculia bacterium | reverse complement strand
TCTGTCGTGGTCCGCGGAGTGATCGTCCTTGCCTTTGCCGCGCTTGGCCTCGCGGCATCGACGGCGCGTGGCCAGGAGCCGCCGGGCGCACCAGCCACGGCAACTCCGACTCCGGTCCCGGCGCCGGGGGAGCCTTCTCCCGCGACGACGAGGGAGCCGGCGACGCCTCCTCCCGAGCCGTCGCCTCCACCTTCAGGAGCACCCGTAAACCCGGTCAAACCCCCCGGCTTCCCGAAGATGGTGCTGCTCGACGTGCGTCACGTCATGCTCGAGCCGTTCCACTGGGAGGGGCGCCAGTGGCTCCTTTTCGGGGGATACACGGCGGCGATCGCGGCGGCGAGCCCGGCCGACCACACGCTGAGTGATCGGGCACGCGCGAGCGACTATTCACTCGGCACCTTCGGAGACACCATGGAGGGGCTCGGCGACGCCCGCTCCTTCGTCCTGCTGGCGGGGTTCTACGGCGCCGGACTGATCGGGCACGACTCGAAGGCAAAGGAGGTCTGCCTCGACGGTCTCGCCTCGAGCCTCATCGCCTCGGTCCTCATCACGCCGGTCATCTCCACGGTCGTCGGCCGGGAGCGTCCGACCGCCGAAGAGGGGGCCTACAGCTTTCGGCCGTTCAACGGCCGCTCTTTCCCCTCGGGCCACGCGACGCAGGTCTTCGCCGTCGTCTCGGTCATCGCCACGCACTACGACCAGCTCTGGGTGAAGGCGCTCGCGTACACAGCGGGCCTCGCGGGAACCTGGCCGCGAATCCGCCGCGGGAAGCACTTCCCCACCGATGTCCTCGCCGGAGCCATCATCGGGACGGCGGTCGGACGCAGCGTCGTCCACTACAACGACAAGCTTCGATCGGGCCAGGAGGAGGCGACACGACACCGGGACGAAGGAGTTCGTCTCACGATCTTCCCCGTCGTCCAGGACGGCGGCGCCGGCCTGGCGGGAACACTTCGCTTCTGAGGCGACGTCTCCCCCGGGAAACATGTAATTCCGGCAACGCTCTTGCAAGTCTCGGCCGTGGAGGTGGTCCCTTGAAGAAGACGCCCCTGCTTCTTCCCGTTCTCGCCGTCCTGTTCCTCGCGGGCTGCTCGAGCATCGAGACGCACGTCGATTACGACCGCGCCGCGAGCTTCTCCTCCTACCACACGTTCGCCTTCAAGGACGTGCGGGAGACCCGGAGCCCGATCGCGATGAAGAGAGTCCGAACGGCCATCGTGAGAACCCTGTCCTCGCGCGGATACGCCGAGACTCCGGACGGGACGCCCGATCTGTGGGTCGTCCTGCACACGCGCACGCACAGCCAGACCCAGGTCACCACGTGGAGCACGGGCTGGGGCTGGGGCTGGCGCTGGCGCGGCCCGTACTGGACGTCGGCGCGCGTCGAGCAGATCCCGGTCGGCACGCTCATCGTCGATCTCGTCGACACGAAAGCCAGGGAGCTCGTCTGGCGCGGGAGCGCGTCGCGAGTCGTGGACCCGGACGAGTCGCCCCAGACGCGAGAGGAGAAGGTTCAGCAGGCGGTCGACAAACTCTTCGAAGGGTTCCCCCCGAAGCCCTGAGCCCGCGGCCGAACGACCTCAGAATGCCGCTTCGAGCCCCGCCAGGAAGCGGCGGCCGGGCGCCGGGAAGCCGCTCGCCTCGGCATAGTCCCGCCCGAAGAGGTTCGTCACGCGGACGAACGGAGCGAGCGAGAGCGCGAGAGGCGGCAGCGTGAGCGCCGCGTCGAACCTCGGGTAGGACGGGTCCTCGACGAGCATCGTAAAGTCGGCCGCGTCACGATCGGGGCGCGCTCCCACCCACGTCGCCGTCAGGCTCACGGAGCCGCCCGAGACGAACGTCGTTCCCCACGTCGCCGAGGCGCGATGTCGCGGGCGCCTGAGGAGAAACGCGCCCGTGTCGAGATCTTTCGCGTCGAGGTACATATACGACGCGCGCACGAAAGAGCGAGCCCCGACGGGCGCCCGCAGAACGACCTCGATCCCTCGCGTCCGCGCCCTTCCGACGTTCTGGTCCGTGAAGGTCGCGGGATCGAAGTCGATGAGGTCCTTCAGGTCGTTCCAGAACCCCGTAACCTCCGCGACGACGCCTCCCGCGAGGGTCTTTTCCAGTCCCAGCTCGTAGCCGTTCGACTTCTCGGGACGGAGCGACGGGTTGCCGGAGAACGGGTAGTAGAGCTCGCCTGTCGAGGGCGCACGGAAAGCGGATCCGGCTGCGGCGCGCGCTTTCAGCGAGGGCGCCAACCGCCACGCGACCGAGAGCCGCGGGCTCACGGCGCTGCCGAAGGCGCTGTGGTCGTCCCAGCGGACTCCCGCCGTCAGGACGAGGCGCTCGGCCGCGAGGGCGACGCGGTCCTCGGCGAAAAGCGCGAACGTGCGCGTCGACGCGTCCTCGAGAGCCACGCCGAAGTTGCTCTCGTTCGAGACGAGCGTTCGCTCCCAGTCGGCGCCCGCGGCAAGCCGCTGCCCGCCGAGGATCGACGTGAAGACGAGGCGCGCCCCCGCGCGCCGCGCCTCCGTGGAGGACGAGGAGAAGACGGAGTCGGGGTCGGCATACTCGGGCCTGTCGCGCACGTAGCGGGCCGAAGCCTCGAGAGAGAGATTCTTGGAAAGTGAAAGAGAGAACGGAACTTCCAGAGTCGTCGT
This sequence comes from Thermoanaerobaculia bacterium, assembly GCA_035310685.1. GTDB lineage: Bacteria > Acidobacteriota > Thermoanaerobaculia > UBA5066 > UBA5066 > Fen-183. Next base: position 4,866 of record DATGDV010000127.1, on the reverse strand, counting down.
CTCGGCGGACGTCGAACGCTGCGGCGTGGGCACGGCCCCATCGGTCGGGATGCCGGTCCGACCCGTCTCGCGGCGGAGCGAGACGCCGACGGACGGGCCCTCTCGGAGCTGCGCCGTCAGCGCGCCCGAAAGCGTCGTTCCGGAGAAGAACTCGTTCGGCTGATCGCCCCAGGAAAGAGTCCTCCGAAAGCCGAAGGTCCCCGACAAGACCCCTTCTAAGAATCTCAATTGTCCGAGGCCTTCCTTCGCGTCGGCATTTCCTATCGCGAACGAGACGTTCCCGTTGACTCCGGGTTCGGCGCCTTTTCGCGTGAAGATCCGCACGACGCCGCCGATCGCCTCCGACCCGTAGAGCGCCGAGAAAGGCCCGCGCACGACCTCCACGCGCTCCACGTTCGCGACGGACAGGGCCGAGAGATCGGTGCCGCCGAAATACGGGCTGTTCAGCGGGACGCCGTCGACGAGGACGAGGGTCTGCGTCGAGCTCGTTCCGCGCAGGAAGAGAGAGGCCACCGTTCCGGGCCCTCCCGACTGCACGATGTCGAGCCCCGGCACCGTGCGCAGGAGATCGAGGACCGTCGTCGCCTTCGACGCCGCGATCTCGGAGGAATCGATCACGGTCGCGGCGACGCCGAGGGACGCGGCGGATTCCGGCTCGGCCGCGGCCGAGACGACAACGTCCGTAGCGAGCTTCGTCGCACCCGGCGGAGGTGTGGGCTGAGCGAGGAGAGCGGGCGCGAGGGAGAGGAGGAAGGCGCGCGACGACCGGAGAAGAAGGGCACGGAATACCATGGAACACCTCCGTTCCGCTGGCTCCGCCTTCCCATCGGAAAGGCGGCGGCGTTTCCGGCAGGACGCCGGAACGGCCGCGACTTCCCGAGCCCCGGAGAAGGCGTTGCGAAAGACGATGTTCCTCGGGCAGGTCTCCTGGCTCCCGGATCGTCCGCGCCCGGCACCTTCCCGGCGCCGCGACCGGCCCCGCGGACCGATCTTTCGCCGCCAGTGGATCTCGCCGGGCGCGTCCCCGGTCACAGTGGCGGGGGCCGCGCGGGAATCTCACCCGCTTCCCTCTTCACGCGCTGCGCGCACGGGCGCCTCACGCTCGCCCCCCGGAGGTCGCAACTTTCAGGGGACTCGAGGACGATGAAAAGAACCTCGCCGACGTTACCACGAGGCTGCCCCCCGGGCGGGCCCGCTCGGAGGCTCCGATCAGCCTTTCTTCTGCTTGCGCTTCGGGTTGTTGAGCGCCTCGAGGAGCGACGTGCCGAAACCGGAGACGGGCGCCACGGAGGCCTTCTCGCGCCTCGCGGTCTCTTCGCGGTAGCTCTTCAGCTCGCTGCGGTCCGCCTCCGCCTTCGCGCCCGACGCGGAGAGCGAGATGCGTCTGCGGGCTGTGTCGACTCCGATGACCTTCACGTCGACCTTCTGGCCGGACGTGAAGTGGCGGCCCACCGTGCCGGGAGGAACGCCGGTTTCGGAGTTCGGGATCAGGCCCGTGAGGCCGGGCTCGAGGCGCACGAACACGCCGAAAAGAGCGACGCTCTCCACCTCGCCCGTCGTGAAGGAGCCTTCGGGATGGCGCTCGAGAATGCCCTCCCACGGATTCGACGTCGCGACCTCGCGCAGCGAGAGCGACAGCCGGCGCTGCTTCGGGTCGACTTCCTTCACCCAGCCCTGCACCGTCTGGCCGTCGGCCACGGAGGGGTCCTTGAGCGAGACGCCCGGCGGCAGCGCCGAGACGTGCACGAGGCCGTCCACCCCCGGCTCGACCTCGACGAAGATGCCGAAGTCCGCGTGGCGGGCGACCGTGCCCGTGAACGAGGCGCCGGGAGCGAAGCGCTCCGGCAGCGTCTGCCACGGATCAGCCTCAAGCTCCTTCATGGAAAGCGAGATGCGCTTCCCTTCCCCGGCCAGCTTTGTCACCTTGACGGTGACCTCCTGGCCGACGGTCAGGACGTCCTTCGGATGCGCGATCCGCCGCCGCGAGATCTCCGTGACGTGCACGAGCCCGTCCACGCCTCCGAGATCCACGAACGCCCCGAAATCGGTCAGGGAACGTACGCGGCCGGGCAGGACCGCTCCCACGGCGATCTTCTCGCGCGTCAAGGCGGCCTTCTCGTCCTGCTCCTCCCTGAGGAGCGCGACACGCGAGATGACCACGCGGCGCCCGTCCTCGGAATACTCGATGACGCGGAAGTCGTACGTCTGTCCCACGTAGGCCGCGAGCGCGGCCTCCTCGTGGCGGCCGAGATCGATCTGGGAAACCGGGCAGAAGGCACGGAGGCCGTGCGCGCCTCCGATCATCACCTCGAAGCCGCCCTTGTTCCGCGCCATGACCTTTCCGGCGACGGGAATCTTGGCCTCGGAGGCGGCGCGCAGCTCGGCTTTCGTGCGGTGCCCCACCGCGAGCTTGCGCGAGAGGCGCACGTCCGGGCCGGCCTTCACGACGACCGCTTCGATCCGGTCGCCCACTTTTTCGCCCTCGAGCTCCTTCAGATCCATGAGGGCTTCCGATTTGCCGCCGAACGAGACGAGGACGACGTCGGGGGTGATGCCGGCGATGATGCCGTTGACGACCTGCCCTTCCAGGAGCTTCTTCTTCGGGGTCGCCGCGTCGGCCGCGAGGGCGGCCTCGAAGGTCTTGCGATCGGCGGATTCGGCGGTTTCCACGGACCGGGCGATGAGGGTCTGGGGCACGGATCGTTCTCCTGGCCCGCCAAGCGAAATTCCCCCGGAGAGAAAGGGTCGAGGGCTGCGGGATCGCGGATTCTATCCGAAGCGGTAAGATGAGACTTGTTCTCCGGCAGGCGCCTCCCGCGCCCCGGAGGAACCCCTTCGAAGGAGAGGTGGAATGGCCGAATCGGGTGTCCTGACAGCCGCGAATGCTTTGCCGTCGGGAGCCGCCGCGACGATCGCGCGCCTCGCCCCGACCCGGGACGAGCTGAGGCGCTGGTACGCCCTGATGCACCTCGGGCGGCTCCTCGACGACAAGGCTCCGAACTATCTCAAGCAGGGCCTGGGCTGGTCTTACCACGCGCCGTGCGCGGGGCACGACGGGATCCAGGTCGCTCTCGGGGTCACGTTCCGGCCGGGACACGACTACCTTTTCCCCTACTACCGCGACCTCACGACGTGCCTCGCCGCGGGCCTTTCGGCCGAGGAAATCCTCCTGAACGGGATGTCCAAGCGCGACGACGTCGCTTCCGGCGGCCGGCACATGTCGAATCACTTCGCGAAGCCCGAGATCCACATCCAGAACGTCTCGTCCTGCGTCGCGAACCACGCTCAGCACGCCGCGGGCCTCGGCCGCGCGCTCCGGACCTACGGGTCGGACGCGGTCGTGTTCTGTTCCGTGGGCGAGTCGTCCACCTCCGAGGGCTATTTCTACGAGGCGGTCAACGGGTCCTCGCGCGAGAAGCTGCCCGTCGTCTTCGTGGTGCAGGACAACGGGTACGGCATCGCCGTCCCGAAAAGCGACCAGACCGCGAACCTCTTCGCGTCGGACAACTTCTCGGGGTTCCTGAACCTCGAGGTCTTCCACTGCGACGGCAGGGACCTCTTCGACTCGCTGCGCGCCATGCGCGAGGCCGTGGCATTCGTGAAGACGGGCGAGGGGTGCGCCCTGGTCCACGCCGAATGCGTTCGCATCCAATCGCATTCCAACTCCGACCGGCACGAGCTGTATCGCTCGCCCGAGGAGCTCGCCGCCGCGAAGGCGCAGGATCCGCTCGCGCGCCTGCGCCGCGAGCTCGTCGAGGGCGGCGCGTTCTCCGAGGAGGAGATCGTCGCGATCGAGGACGCGAACCGGAAAACGTACGACGAATCCGCCGACCGCGCCCGCCGCGCGCCCGATCCGGACCCCGCCTCCATCCTCGAACACGTCGTGCCCGAGCCGTGGGTGCCCGAGGGCGACGGCCTCGCGGCGATGCCCGTGACGCCGGAGACGGTCGACGGGAAGCCGACGACCGAGATGTCGCTCATCCAGGCTCTGAACGGCACGCTCAAGGAGATGTTCCGCGAGAACCCGGACACGTATCTCTGGGGGCAGGACGTGGCCTACAAGGAGAAGGGCGGCATCTTCAACGTCACGAAGGGCATGCAGCAGGAGTTCGGGGCGAAGAGGGTTTTCAACGGCCCCCTCGCGGAGGACTACATCCTCGGCACGGCGGACGGCTTCTCGCGCCTCGACGACCGGATCCGCGTCGTCGTCGAAGGCGCCGAATTCGCCGACTACTTCTGGCCTGCGGCCGAGCAGATGGTCGAGATGTCGCACGAGTACTGGCGCACGAACGGAAAGTTCGTTCCGAACGTCACGGTGCGCATCGCCTCGGGCGGATACATCGGGGGCGGCCTCTACCATTCGCAGAACATCGAGGGCTGGCTCACGACGCTGCCCGGGATCCGGATCGTCGTGCCCGCGTTCGCCGACGACGCTGCGGGCCTCCTCAGGACCGCGATCCGCTCGCGCGGGATCACGCTCTACCTCGAGCCGAAGTTCCTCTACAACTCCGCCCAGGCCAGGGCGCGCGTGCCTTCGGAGTTCGCCGTGCCGTTCGGGAAGGCCAGGCGCCGCCGCTACGGCAGCGATCTGACGATCCTCGCGTACGGCACGCCGGTGCATTTCGCGCTGGAAGCGGCCGAGACGCTTCGAAGGGAAGGAAAGAGCGTCGAAGTGCTCGACCTGCGTTCCCTCGTGCCGCTCGATTTCGACGCCATCGCCGCCTCGGTGAAAAAGACGTCCCGCGTCCTCGTCGTCCACGAGGACAAGGTGCACGGCGGCTTCGGCGGCGAGCTCGTCGCCCGTATCACGTCCGAGCTTTTTGCCTTTCTCGACGCCCCCGTCGACCGCGTCGGCTCGACGTTCAC
>DATGDV010000126.1:0-6317 GCA_035310685.1 Thermoanaerobaculia bacterium | reverse complement strand
ACTTCTTGAGCGTGACGGGGTTGAGGGTCACGTAGCCCTCGGAGAGGTCCGCCGCCACCTTCCACGCAGGGGTTGCCATACAGAGACGTTACAACATTGGAAGAGCCGCCCGATTTCTTCTCATGTGTGGCGGCTGCTGATGCAGCCGCCGAGAGCAGGAATCCCCTTGCCGAAAGGCGGCTGTCAAGGGTCTTCGACCGCGAAGCGGCGCGCGCGGAGCGCCCTTGACAGCCGGCGTTCGGCAAATACGGTCTCTCTCTTTCCAAGAAAGATCTCCGATATTCTCCTGTTGCTTGGAGGCTATGTGAGCTTTCCCGGAGTCGATTTTCTCGGCATCGAAGACATGCTGTCCGGGGACGAGCGGGCCGTGCGCGACCTCGCGCGTACCTTCGTGGACGAGGACGTCCTGCCCATCATCGAAGAATGCGCGTACGAGGGACGTTTCCCGAGGGAGCTCGTCCCGAAGATGGCGGCGATGAACCTCTTCGGATCCACGATCGCCGACTACGGCCTCCCGGGTCTGAACAACGTGGCCTACGGCCTCATCGCGCAGGAGCTCGAGCGCGGCGACTCCGGGCTGCGCTCGTTCGTCTCCGTCCAGTCTTCGCTCGTCATGTATCCGATCTACACGTACGGCTCGAAGGAGCAGAAAGACCGCTGGATTCCCTCTCTCGCGAAGGGCGAGAGCATCGGCTGCTTCGGCCTGACCGAGCCCGACTTCGGCTCGAACCCGGCCGGCATGCGCACCGTCGCGAGGAAAGACGGGAGCGACTGGATCCTGAACGGCGCCAAGTCCTGGATCACGAACGGCTCGATCGCCGACGTGGCCGTCGTGTGGGCGAAGGTCGGCGACCGGAACGGCCCGGTTCGCGGCTTCCTCGTGGAGCGGGGCATGAAAGGCTTCTCGGCGCCCGAGCACCGCATGAAGATGTCCCTCCGCGCCTCCGTCACGTCACAGCTCGTCTTCGAGGACGTTCGCGTGCCCGAAGCGAGCGTCCTTCCCGGCGTCGAAGGGCTCAAGGGCCCGCTGTCCTGCCTCACCCAGGCGCGGTACGGCATCTCGTGGGGCGGCCTCGGCTCGGCGATGGCGACGTACACCTGCGCCCTCGACTACGCGAAGGGCCGCAAGCAGTTCAAGGACCGTCCGATCGCGTCGCACCAGATGGTTCAGGCGAAGTTCGCGTTCATGATCACGGAGATCACGAAGGGACAGCTTCTCGCCCTCAGGCTCGGCAGGATGAAGGACGCCGGCACCATGAAGCCCGAGCACGTCTCGATGGTCAAGCGAAACAACGTCTGGGTCGCGCGCGAGTGCGCGAAGCTCGCACGCGAGATTCTCGGGGCGAACGGGATCGTCGGCGAGTACCCGGTCTTCCGCCATCTCGCGAACATCGAGTCGGTCTACACGTACGAGGGCACGCACGACATCCACACGCTCGTTCTCGGCCAGGCGGTGACGGGGATCCCCTCGTACAACCCTCCGATGGAGTAAATCCGCTCGAGTCAGCTTCTTACGCGCTACAATCCCACCGGATGGCCATCGCAGGAAATCTGCGCACGATGCAGTTGTCGGAGCTGCTTCAGTGGCTTTCGACCGGCCTGAAGACGGGGACGCTGGTCGTGCGCGGGGCGCCCGGCGAAAAACGCATCTACTTCCACAAGGGCCGGGTCACGTCCTCCTCTTCCACGCTGGAGCGCGAGCACCTCGGGCGCTTCCTCGTCGGCTTCGGCTTCATCACCGAGGAGGAGCTCATCCGGGCGCTGGAGGTCCAGCAGGAATCCAGAATCCTCCTGGGCAAGATCCTCGTCATGATCGGGGCGATCAAGGAGGAAGAGCTCGCGGATCTCGTGCGGCTGAAAGCCGCCGAGACCATCTACGACATCTTCCTCTGGGCGGAAGGCTCCTTCGCGTTCATCGACGGGGAGATTCCGAGTCTCCCGATGGTGCCGATCTCCTCCGACGTCACGGGCATCGTCATGGAGGGGCTGCGCCGCTACGACGAGTGGCAGCGCATTCGGACACGCGTCCCCACCATGCGCGCCATCCCCTCCGTGATCCTGCCCGTCGAGGAAGATCTCGGCGAGCGCGACACGATGATTCTCGGCGCGGCGAACGGCCACCGGTCGATCGACCAGATCGCGCTCGAGACGCACAACCCCGAGTTCCACGTCGCCAAGCTGATGTACGACCTGATGCTCACGGGGCACGTGAAGCTCGTGGGCGAACGAGAGGAAACGGCCGAGGAGCCGGTGTTCGAGGACGTCGAGCTCGTGGAGGAGGAGTCGTCTTCGTTCGATCCGCTGCTGTCCGGCGATCTGCATACCGTTCCCGAAGGAGTGCCGCCGGCGCCGAAGATCGACGAGCTCGTGGTCCCTCCGCCCCCGCCGCGGACGCCCGTTCCGACCACGTTCAACCAGTTCCTCAAGCGCCGGCCCGAGTCCGGCGAAACGGCCGCCCGCCGTGCACCCGGCGACAGCTCGGAAGCCGCGCCCCGCCTGAGACTCGCAACCCCGTCCGACGCCCCGGCGGTTCGCGCTCCGTCGACGCCGGCGCCGGCCCGCGCCGTTTCGTCGGGTTCCGCTCCACGGCCCTCCGGCGCCACCCCGCTCGCGGCAGCGTCCCCCGGCTCCGGCTCCGCCGCGAGCGCCGTCCCCCGGCCCCCAGATGCGTCCACGCCGGAGACCGTGCCGAAGGTCTCCCCCGCGGCCATTCCCATCCTCACGAAGCCGATGGAAGAGCTCATGTCGTTCCCGTTCACGCCATCGGAAGCCTTCATCGTTTCGCGCATCAACGGCATGTGGGACGTCCGCTCCATCGCCCGCATCTCGCCGTTTCCGGAGCACGAGGTCATGCGCGTGTTCCACAAGCTCACGAAGAGCGGCATCGTCTCCTTCCGGTGATGTCGTTGCTCGAGCTCCGGCCCGTCCTGTTCACGGCGATCGCTCTGGGACTTCTCGTCGCCGTCATCGTCGTCACGCGACAGCTCTCGCAGGCACGGGCCGGCGCCGCCGAGCTTTCGCGCAAGAACCGCGAGCTCGCGACGCTCCGCGAGCTCACGTCGATCGTCTCGAGCGTCGCCCCGGCAGAGGAGATCTTCGCGAGGCTCTTCGACACTCTTCGCCAGGCACTGCCAATCCGCGCCGTGGCGGCCGTTTCATACGAGGAGGACCCGGACGGGCAGGCGCTCGTGTCCTTCGGCGGGGACGTGACGCTCGAACGTCGGTCGTTTCTCGACTGGCTCGCAACCCAGAAGGATCTCGAATCGCCTTTTCTGCCGGCCTCGCCGAGCCTCCGGGTGTCGGGCGGCCCCGATCGCGATCTCGTTCTGAATCCCCGATTCCCGCACCAGGTGTTCCTGCCGCTCCAGACTCCCGCCGTCATCGCGGGCATCCTCATCGCCGAATCCGACGACCCGTCGCTCGTCGCGCCACAGACCCTCCAGGAGCTCTCCGTCGTGTCCGACCACGTGGCGCTCGCCCTCCAGGACCGCAACCTCAGGCGGCAGATGCAGGCCGTGAACGAGCGCCTTCAGGGACGCGCCGAGATGCTCCAGCGCATTCTCGAGGTCTCCAACGAGCTCAAGACGCACTTGACCCTCGAGCACCTCGTGCAGAGCATCGTGCAGGCGGTCCACCACAGCCTCGGCTACCGCGTGGTCGTGCTCTCCCTCTTCGATCCCGCGGAGAACGTCTTCGAGCGCCGCGCGCAGGTCGGTTTCGACGACACGTCGCCGACGGCCCCGCCGCGAAAAGTGCCGCGCGAGGAGATCGCGCGCTGGTTCGGCGAGCATTTCCGGATCTCGAAGTCCTACTTCGTGAGTCACCTCGACCGCCGGGAGCCCGTCGAGGATTCCGGCAAGATCGACCGGCGGCGGCGAAGCGCGGCCCCGGGCGCATGGCACCCGAACGACCTGCTCTTCGTGCCGCTGACGGCCGGGGACCAGGTCGTCGGAACCCTGCAGCTCGACCAGCCGAGGAGCGGGCTCGTCCCGCGCCTCGAGGACGTCCAGGCCCTCGAGATTTTCGCGAACCAGGCCGTCACGGCCATCCAGTCGGCGCGCGCGTACGAGGCGACGCGGCAGATGTCGGTGCGCGACTCTCTCACCGAGGCGTTCAACCACCGGTACTTCCAGGAGACGCTCTCGCGCGAGCTCGCCCGCCACGAGCGCAGCGGGCAGCCGCTCGCTCTCGTCATGCTCGACATCGACGACTTCAAGAAGATCAACGATCGCTGGGGGCACCCGGTCGGCGACATCGTGCTGCGCGGGCTCGTGGAGGAGCTGACTAAGGGAGTCCGGGAGATGGACACGGTGGCGCGCTACGGCGGCGAGGAGTTCGCGCTCATCTTTCCGGAGACGACGCCCTCGAAGGCCTGGGTCGTCGCCGACCGGCTGCGAAACCTCGTGGCCGGCAGGCTGTACGTCGCCCCGCAGGTCGCTCACGCGCTCGCCGTGACGATCTCGCTCGGGCTCTCCTGCTTCCCGGAGGACGCCGGCACGAAGCGCTCGCTCATCGAGCGCGCCGACCTGGCCCTCTACCAGGCCAAGCGCAGCGGCAAGAACTGCCTCGTGACGGCTTCCTCGCTCGCCGACCTCAAGACGCTCTAGGCGTTCACGAAGGAGCGAGCAGCGCGCGCCGCGTCACGGCCGGGCATCCCGCGACCGCGAAGCGCAGCGGCCACGCGGCGGCCTCTCCCGCGTAGTCCACGCCGACGCGCGGCCCGACCAGCACGTCGAATCGCGCGCGCCGGCCGCGGGAAATCATGAGCTCGGGACCGGAGAGTGAGACGCCGGACAATGCGCTCGTCACGCCGAGGTACGCGCACAGCTTCGCGGGACCGGAGGCAAGGAGGAGAGAAGAGATTTCTGCTATGCGTCGGCCGCGAAGCGGCCGATGCATAGCTGAAAAATCCCGGTTTTCCTTCCTCTCTTCCCAGATCTCCTCGGGAACACCCGCCCTCAGCAGAACCGCCTCGGGAACGCCCGCCTTCTGCGTCACGACGTTCATGCAGTAGTGCATGCCGTAGACGAAGTAGACGTACGCGTGCCCGCCCGGCCCCCACATGGGGGCGACGCGGGGCGTCCTGCGGCCGTTCCAGGTGTGCGCGGCACGGTCTTTCGCCCCGAGATAGGCCTCGGTCTCGACGATCACGACCGCGCGGGTCTCCCCGCCCGCAAATCTCCTGATGAGGCGGCAGCCGAGCAGGTCCCGCGCGACGACGGCCGTGTCGCGGCGATAGAAGGACGCGGGAAGCGGACGGTGAGGCGGCACGCTATCCTCGGCCCCATGATGCCCGAGACGCGTTCTCTCCTCGTGACCGGCGGGGCCGGTTTCATCGGCTCGCACCTCGCGGACGCCTTCCTCGCGGAAGGCAGGAACGTCGTCATCCTCGACGATCTCTCGACGGGCCAGCGGTCCCGCCTCCCGAAAGGAGCCCGATTCGTCGAGGGCGACATCCGGAGCTTCGACCTGGAACGCCTCCTCCGCGAAGACCACGTGGACACGATCCTCCATTACGCGGCGCAGATCGACGTGAGAAGGTCCGTCGAGGACCCCGTCTTCGACGCGGAGGTCAACGTCCTCGGCACGATCCGCGTCGCCCGGGCGGCGCTCGCGGCGGGCGTCGCCCAGATCGTCTTCGCGTCCAGCGGAGGCGCGATCTACGGCGACCCCCGGGGCTTCGCGGCGGACGAGAATCACCCCACGGATCCCGTCTCGCCCTACGGTGTCGCGAAGCTGGCCGGCGAGAAGTACCTCTTCGGCCTCGCGCACGGAACGCCTCTCGTCGTGACCGCCCTTCGCTTCGGGAACGTGTACGGCCCGCGTCAGGACGGCCGCGGCGAAGCCGGCGTCATCGGCATCTGGATGAAGACGCTCCTGGAAGGCGGAGAGTGCCTCATCAACGGGCCCGGCGAACAGTCGCGCGACTTCGTCTTCGTGGGGGACGTCGTCAGGGCCAATCTCGCCGCCGCCGCGCGAAGGAAGGCCGGCGTGATCAACGTGGGGACGGGCGTCGAGACGTCGGTGAACAGGCTCTACGGCCTCGTCGCCGCCGCGTGCGGGACGGCGCGGCCCGCCCGGCACGGGCCGGCGAAGAGCGGCGAGCAGATGCGGAGCGTTCTCGACGTGGAGAAGAGCCGCACGGCCCTCGGGCTGACCGCTCTCGTGGAGCTGCCGGAGGGCCTCAGCCGGACGGCGGCGTGGTTCCGCGAGTCGACGCCCCCGGCCTGACGCCCGCGGGTCCGGCGAGGCGGCTCGGATCCCGCCGGATGACGACTGCTGTCACGTCGTCCTCGGCCGGCGCGCCGTGCGACCAC
>DATGDV010000125.1:0-4727 GCA_035310685.1 Thermoanaerobaculia bacterium | reverse complement strand
ACATCCTCACGGTCGCGACGGGCATCGAGGAGCACGACTCCTATGCCTTGAACTTCCTCGAGGCCACGAAGCGCATCAAGGCCCGTTTCCCGCACATGAAGGTGTCGGGCGGCGTCTCGAACATCTCCTTCTCGTTCCGCGGGAACAACGTCGTCCGCGAAGCCATGCACGCCGCGTTTCTCTACCACGCGATCGCGGCCGGCCTCGACATGGGGATCGTGAACGCCGGCCAGCTCGCGGTCTACGAGGAGATCCCGAAGGACCTGCTCGCCCTCGTCGAGGACGTCCTCCTGAACCGCCGCAGGGACGCCACGGAGCGGCTGATCGCGTTCGCGGAGTCGGTGAAGAAGACCGGCAAGGCGGAGGTCGTGGCCGACGCGTGGCGCGCCGGCACGGTGGAAGAGCGGCTGTCGCATTCGCTCGTCAAAGGCATCGTCGACTTCATCGACGCCGACGTCGAGGAGGCCCGGAAGAAGTACGGCGCGCCGCTCGCCGTCATCGAGGGGCCGCTGATGGCGGGGATGAACGTCGTGGGCGACCTCTTCGGCGCGGGAAAGATGTTCCTGCCGCAGGTCGTCAAGAGCGCTCGCGTCATGAAGAAGGCCGTCGCGTACCTGCAGCCCTTCCTCGAGGCCGAGAAGCGCGCGGGGGCGCCTTCCTCGAAGAACGTGGTCCTCCTCGCGACCGTGAAGGGCGACGTGCACGACATCGGCAAGAACATCGTGGGCGTCGTCCTCCAGTGCAACGGCTACGAGGTGGTCGACCTCGGCGTCATGGTGGCCGCCGACCGCATCCTCAAGGCGGCGAAGGAGCGCGGGGCCGGCATCGTGGGGCTTTCCGGCCTCATCACGCCGTCGCTCGACGAGATGGCACACGTCGCGCGCGAGATGGAACGCGAGGGGTTCACCGTTCCCCTCCTCATCGGCGGCGCCACGACGAGCCCCGTCCACACCGCCGTGAGGATCGCGCCCGCGTACGGGGCGCCGGTCGTCCACGTGCTCGACGCGTCGCGGGCAGTCGGAGTCGTGAGCGGTCTCCTCGGCGCCGAGGCGGCTTCCTTTGCCGACGCGAACCGGAAGAAGCAGGAGCTCCTGGTCGCCGAGCACGAGAAGAGATCGGCGAAGCCTCTCGTCCCGCTCGGGGCCGCCCGGGCGCGAAAACCGCGCTTCGACTGGCCCGGGATCGAGATCCCCGTTCCCTCCTTCACGGGCGCGCGCCTTCTCGGCGACGTGCCGCTTTCGGACCTCGTGCCCTTCATCGACTGGTCTCCCTTCTTCCACGCGTGGGAGCTCCGGGGCCGCTATCCGAAGATCCTCGAGGACCCCGTTCTCGGGGAGAAAGCCCGGGAGCTCTTCACGGACGCGAAAGCGCTCCTCGACCGCATCGTGAAGGACCGCCTCCTGACCGCGCGAGGCGTCTACGGGTTCTTTCCCGCGCAGGCGGACGGCGACGACATCCGCCTCTATTCCGACGCGGAGCGCAAGCGGCCGCTCGCGACGCTCTACACGCTCCGCCAGCAGATGGAGAAGCCCGAGGGACAGCCGCTCGAGGCGCTCGCGGACTTCGTGGCGCCGCAGGAGAGCGGTCGAACGGACTTCGTCGGAGTCTTCGCCGTGACGGCCGGCCTCGGCGTCGACGCGCTCTGTCGCGCCTTCGAGAAGGAGCACGACGACTACTCCTCGATCCTCGTCAAGGCGCTCGCGGACCGGCTCGCCGAGGCGTTCGCCGAGATGCTGCACCAGAGGGCTCGCCGGGACTGGGGTTACGGCCGGAGCGAGAGCCTCACGTCCGAGGACCTTCTCAAGGAGCGCTACCGCGGCATTCGCCCGGCGCCCGGATACCCGGCTTGCCCCGACCACACGGAGAAGCGGACGCTCTTCTCTCTTCTCGACGTCGAGAAGAACGCCGCGATCTCGCTCACCGAGAACTGCGCGATGACGCCCGCAAGCTCGGTGAGCGGCTTCTACTTCTCGCACCCCGAGGCGCATTACTTCGGCGTCGGACGCCTCGGACGCGACCAGGTCGCTGACTACGCGTCCCGGAAGGGCTGGAGGCTCGAGGAGGCCGAGCGCTGGCTCGCTCCGAACCTCGGGTACGAGCCCAAGAAGACGACCACCGCCGAGGCTCCGCTTGCCGCCGCGTCCGAACGCGGGACGGGCGGGGCGACGTAGGCTGGCCGGCGATCAGCCGCCTGCCGGCGCCATCGCGGCCATGCGTTTCTTCATCTCCTCCGGGGTGACGTCCTCGACGTGCGTCGCGATGCCCCAGGAGTGTCCGAAGGGGTCGGTGAGCTTGCCGTAGCGGTCGCCCCAGAACATGTCGGCCGGAGGCGCGTCGGTCTTCGCGCCGGCGGCCGTGGCCTTCTTGAACACGGCATCGACGTCGGGGACGTAGAGCATGATGCTGACCGGCGTGCCGCCGAAGGCCGCGGGCGACTTCGCGTTCTGCTGGGGATTCTCCTCGCCGAGCATCACCATCGAGTCGCCGATGAGAATCTCGGCGTGCATGACCTTGCCGTCGGGCCCGGGCATCCTGACCTTTTCCTTGGCGCCGAATGCGCGGGCGTAGAAATCGAGGGCCTTTTCGGCTCCCCGGATGCAGAGATAGGGCGTGACGGTGTGATAGCCCTCGGGAACGGGCTTGACTTTCGAGGCCATGAGTTCATCTCCTTTCGTCCGAAGAGGCATGCAGGCAAGGCATGCAAATGCGACGCCTTGGCATACATTTCACGAGCGTGGGCTCTTTGCGTCTCAGGCTTCCGCCGGGTGCGCTCGGCGTCCATATCGGGCCGTCGCGTAGCCGGTGAGGAGCCCGACGATCGCCCCCGGCAGCATGATCTCGAAGTAATACTTGCCCTGCATGCGCGCGATGAAATACGCGAAGAGGAGCCCGAGCGCCGTCCCGAAGACGAGCGTGGCCGGCACGGACTCGACCTTGCGGGCGAAGAGGCCGATCAGGACGCCCGCAACGAGCCCCTTGAACGTGGACCCCATCACGATACCGGCGATCTGGGGCCTTGCCTCCGGCGTGAACCACGCCGTGAGGCCGTCGAGAGCTCCGAGCCCCGCCCCAACGAGGAGCCCGAGCAGCACCTTGTTCATCGTGTCCTCCTGATTCCCTATTCAACGCGTCCGGAGATTCCTTTAACGGCGAAACAGGATGAAGAGGCCTCGCGTCAGGAGGTAAGCCGCGACCAGGCCGACCGCCACGCGGTGGCGCCGGACGAGGCGGCCCACCCGCTCGAACGGCCTTTCGGCGTGAGCCTCGACGCGCTCTCCGTCGAGGAGCCGCGCGACGTCCGCGGCCAGAGCCGGAACGTCGGGGTAACGTTCGTCCCGATCCGGCGCCGTCGCGCGTGCCACGATCGACGCGAGCGCACGGGGCCGGGGAGGCACCGGCGCGACCCGGAGCATCGCATCGAGGAGCGCCCCGAGGCCGTAGACGTCCGCCCGCGCGTCGGCGGATCCGCCCGCCATCTGCTCGGGAGCCATGAAGCCGGGCGTGCCCGAGGCGTCCGCCGCCCGAGAGTCCTGGAGGAGCCGCGCGAGGCCCCAGTCGAGGACGAGGACCTCGCCGAACGGACCCACCATCACGTTCGAAGGTTTGAGGTCGCAATGGATGACGCCGTTGGCGTGCGCGAAGGCCACGGGCTCGCAGACCCGCAGGAAGAGCCGGAGGCGCTCCGGGAGAGTCGTGAGGCGCGCGAGAGTCGAATCGAGCCGCTCCCCCCGGACGAGCTTCATCGTGTAGAACGCGCGGCCGTCCGGCAGCCGGCCCGCATCGTGGACCGGCACGAGGCCGGGGTGCTCGAGGCGCGCGAGGACCCCCGCCTCGCCGAGAAGAGCCTCTTCGCCGTCGGGGGGCAGGTCGACGACCTTGAGCGCGAGACGCCGCTTCAGCACCTCGTCCTCGACCTCGAAGACGGCGCCCATGCCGCCTCTTCCGATCGGCCCGACGAGGCGGTAGCGTGTGCCGGAGAGATCCGGCGTCCTCACGGCGTCACGCAGGCGGTCCAGAGCCGCGTCCTTCAGCCTCACGCGGGAGGCTCCACGCCGAGGAGCGCCCGCGCCTCGGCGCGGAACTCGGCGTCCGAAACGGTCAGCTCCCGGAGGAGATCGAGAACGACTCTGCGGAAATCGCGCCGAGCGGCCGCGAGCTGGTTCGTGACGTCGACGGCGGTCGTCCCGAATCGGCAGGCAAGGTCCTCGTATCGCGGGCGGTCGGCGGCCGCGTCGCCGTCGAGGTCGTAGGCCGAGAAGAGTGCGAACCGAAGAGCGTGGCCGCCCGATTCGCAGCGTTCCCGGAAGCGCTCGACCGCCATCGAGAAGACGCTCCGCACCCATTCCCTTTCGAAGATGTCCTCCGGCGAAGGGGCGTCGCCCGCGCGGCTCCCCTCGAGCTCGTGCCGAATCTCGTCGAAGTCGAGCGGGAGGATCCGCATCCCCCCGCCGCGCTTGACCCGCCCTGTCGCCTTCCTCTCGTTCGCGACGAGCCCGTCGAGGAGGACGCGCAGGTACGTCCTGAGGCGCGCCTTCGACGCGTCGAACCTCGCCAGCCAGTCCTTTTCGACCAGCCGCGCGAAGAACTCCTGCGTCAGGTCGGCGGCCTCCTCGTGCCCCTGGCCCGCCTTCAGGCGGACGTATGCGTAGACCGGCCTCCAATAGGCCTCGGCGAGCGTCTCGAGGGCGCGGGCCCGGACGTCCCCATCGCCGCTCTTCACCGCGGCG
>DATGDV010000124.1:0-8820 GCA_035310685.1 Thermoanaerobaculia bacterium | reverse complement strand
AACCTCACGACGTATCTCTTCAACGGCGGGACGAATGGCGGCCTCGCAGGCTCCTCGACGTACGCGCCGCTGAACGGAGAGGACTTTGAGAGGGCCGTCCAGGGGATCTTCACACCCGAGTTCGCCCGCCAGCTCGCGTCGATGTTCACCCTGCCGAGGCCTTCGATCGTGCAGGGTGACAGCGGTCCGGTCGAGCGCCTCGAGCCCCACCACCGCGGCGTCGAGCAGCAGTGACCGGCCGAAAGATCAGGAGGATGATGTGATCTCAGCTTTCCTTCCGAAGTCCCTCAGGCGCGCTCACCTCGGCGCGGCCGTCTTTGCCGCGCTCTTCGTCGCCGCGTGCACGTGCACGACCGGAGCCGGATTCCGCATCACGAAGCCGTCCGCCGACCAGCATCTCCCCCCGGGCGACGTCGTCGTCTGCGTGACCGCCGTGCCGGGCGACTACTGCTATTTCCCGCCCAAGGGTTACGAAGTCACGCTCGACGGCCGCCAGAGCCGGATGATCGTGGCCGACGCCAACCCGCTGTGTACGACGTTCAACGGCGTGGGCCCCGGGCCGCACGTGGCCGATGCCTGGGTGACGCGCAACGGCAAGCGCGCCGAGAAGGCGAGTGTGAAGTTCGTCGTCGATGCGCCGCCGCCCCCGCCGACCCCGGTTCCCACGCCGGTCCCGACTCCCGTGCCGGCCCCGCCGCCTCCGCCCCCCGTGGAGGAGGAGATGGTGACGATCACGCAGAAGGGCGGCTATCTCGAGGACATCTTCTTCGACTACGACAAGTTCGTCATCAAACCGGAGTATCACGAGCGTCTCAGACGCGGGGCCGAGTGGATCAACAACCATCCGGACACGCTGGTCACGATCGAAGGTCACTGCGACCAGCGCGGCTCGATCAAGTACAACCAGATCCTCGGTGAAAAGCGGGCCCGGGTGACGCGCGACCACATGGTCAAGCTCGGCGTGGATCCGGCCCGTATGCGGGTCACGTCGGTCGGAAAAGAGCAGCCATTCGATACGGGCCATAGCGAAAAGGCCTTCGCCTCGAACCGCAGGGCACACTTCATCATCACGAAGCGCTGAAACGGGTGTCTTTCGGGCTTCTCGCGGCCCGGGCTCGTCAGCCCGGGCCGCTTGTCTTTTCGGGGACGGGTAGGTTAGGCTAACCGTCCGCCCGCAAGTCAGGTGGGTCCTTCGCCCTTGTCACGTGCGCCGGAGCGGAATCCTTGGAACTTCTGGAGAGTGAATGATTTCCGCAACTGAAATTCGCCCCGGAATGATCATCGTCTACAACGGCGAGCTGCACCGGGCGCACAGCGTCCTCCACAAGACCCCCGGCAACCTTCGGGGTTTCGTCCAGGCGAAGCTCCGGAACCTCAAATCGGGCGCGATGAACGAGCACCGCTTCCGGTCGGAGGACAAGGTCGAGAAGGCCTCCCTCGACACGCACGAGATGCAGTACCTGTATTCGGACGGCCAGGGCCATCACTTCATGAACCAGGAAACCTTCGACCAGATCCGTCTCGACGACGAGGTCGTGGGCGAATCCATGAAGTACCTCTTGCCGGAAACCGTCATCGAAGTCGACTTCTACGACGGCAATCCGGTTTCGGTCGAGCTCCCGACGACCGTGAACCTCAAGATCGTGGAGGTGGAGCCCGGCATGAAGGGCGCGACCGCGTCGGCGTCCTACAAGCCGGCGAAGCTCGAGACCGGTCTCGTCGTGCAGGTGCCTCAATTCGTGGAGGCGGGCACGGTGATCAAGATCGACACGCGCGACAACGCCTACCTGGAGCGTGTTTCCTGAGCTTTCTTCTCGCGGCCGCCCTCGGCGGGGCGCTGGGCGCCGCGGGCGACGTGTCCGTGCCTTCTCCGGTCGCCATGCTCCTCGAGACACGTGCCGCCGCGAGCGCGGACGCCGCGTCGGGCGCGCGCCCGCTCGCGAACCCCTGCCCGGCACGTGACCCGGAAGACGGGCGCTGCTACCCGTCGGCCGACGCGGCGGATCTCGCGTGGCTCCAACGCTCCACGAATCCGAAGACCCTCGCGGCAAGCGGTGCCGACGTCCCCGAAGAGGACCCGGACGACCCCGAGTCCCCCGACGACGCGGCGGACGCCCCGGGGTCGAAGCCGTCGATGAGCCCGGCGCGCCTCGCGTTCTGGAAGAACCTCGCAAGGACGGTCACCGGCCTCGTCGTGCGCAAGACGAACAACAATCCGGTTTCGGTTCCCGAGGCCGAGCTCGCGGGACTCTTCGCGGCGGATTTCCCGCTGCCGCTCGAGGCGTTCGATCGCGCGAAGTTCCGCGACACGTTCCTCTCCGGGCGCGGCCGGCACAAGAAGCATCACGCGATCGACCTGCCCGCGACGCGCGGAACGCCGGTCGTGGCCGTCGCGGACGGCACCATCGAGCGCCTCGGCCGCGACAAGAGGGGCGGAAAAGTCGTGTACTTGCGCGACACGAGCGGGAAGTACACGTTCTTCTACGCGCACCTCGCTCGGCACGAAAAGGGCCTCAAGGCCGGTGACCACGTCGTGAAGGGTCAACGCCTCGGCGAGGTCGGCGCGACCGGCCACGTCATCGGCGGCCCGCACCTGCACTTCGCGATCTTCCGCGACGAGGACGCCGCCGGGCGTGCCCTCGTGGTGAATCCCTACCTCGTCTTCAGCCCGATCCTGACGTCGCCCTAGAAGAAGAGGCGGGCGCGCGGGGATAAACTGAGTTCCAGTGGCTCGGGATGATCGCGGCGTCACGGATCCGGGCGTCGTTCGCGACCGGTTCCTCTCGGAGTTCGCCCTCGCGCTCGTCGAGGGCGTGCAGCTCCAGGAGTTTCTCGACTGGTCCGTCGCGCAGATCGGCCGGATTCTGGACGTCGATCGCCTCGCCCTCTTCCTTTTCGGCGCGGGTGGCGCTGGCGACGCCCTCGTCGTGCGCGCGTCCTGGGCCGCCGGCGGCGTGACCCCGATTCCGGTGACGATTCCCCTCGCGGAATCCCTGGTTTCGGCGCGGCTGAGGCAGTTCGAGTCCGTGGTCGTCGAGGACGTGGAGGGCGCGGCGGATCTGGAGGAGGGACGGGAGATCCTGCGGCGGCTCGGAACGAAGTCCCTTCTGGCCGTCCCGATCGGCATCGACAGCGTGCTCCGGGGCTTCGTCGCTGCGGCGTCCGTGCGGGAGCGCCGGGAGTGGACGCCGGAGGACGTCGCGTTCCTCGAGTCGGCGGTTCATCACCTGTCGGCGGCTCTCAAGCAGACCGAGCTCGTCGAGGAGCTCGGAAGGGAGCGGGATCGGCTTTCGGTGCTCTTCGACCTCGCGTCCGCGGTCCAGCGGTCCACCACGGTGAACGACGTCGTCGAAACGGCGCTCTCGGGGCTCCGCGACACCCTGCTCTTTCCGATCGGCGTTTTCTCGCTCGTCGCGCCCGAAGGGGATGCCGTCATCGGCCTCGGCGGTTACGGCGGCACCGACGCCGGGGATTTCTCGGGGCGGACGCCCCTGACGCCGGAACGGCCGACCGTCTCGTTCCGGGTGCTCGAGTCGGGGCAGCCCCTCATCGTGAACGACGTCGAGGAGGAGCCGGAGGGCCCCTCGAAGGAGAGATTCCGCCAGCTCGGGGCGCGCTCGTTCGGCGTCTTTCCCATGCGGTCGGCGGGCAAGACGATCGGCGTCATGAGCGTCGCAAGCCGGGATTCGTCGCGCCGGATCGAGTTCGACGACGTCGAGACGCTTCAGTCGCTCGCCGACTTCGTGGGGGTGGCGCTCGAGCAGCGGCGCGCGGCCGACGCCGTCGTCGAAGCGATGCGCGAAGCCCGAAGCCTCGCGGACGCGTCCCACGCGCTCCTCACGCGCACGGCCGACCGGCGGGTTCTCCTCGACCAGATCCTCGACGCGCTCACGAGGCACTTCGGCCACGAGGCCTGCAGCCTCCTCCTCGTGGACGAAGAGCGCCAGGTCCTCGTGCCGAACGGCCAGCGCGGCCAGTGGTGGTCTCCGGCCGACCCCGTCTCCGTGATTCCGCTCACCGCGTCGGGACTCATTCCTCTCGCCGCTCGCTCGGGCCGCGTCGTGAACGTCCCCGACGTTGCCAGCGAGCCGGAGTACGTCGCGGGCTGGCGCGACGCGCGATCGGAGCTCGTCGTTCCCCTGGTTCTCGACGATCGCGTCGTCGGCGTCTTCGACCTGCAATCGGGGCGTCCGAGCGCCTTCTCGGATGCGGATGCCCGCACGATCAGCGCCTTCGCCGAGCGCGCCGCGTTGGCGCTGCGGCTGTCCGAGCTGGTCGGAACTCTGGAGAAACGTACGGGCGTTCTCGAAGCCGTCACCCGCGCCACGCAGCTCCTCAACTTCCGTCTCCACGCGCCGGACGTTCTGACGTCGGTCGTCGAAGAGGCGACGCGCGCGTTCCCGGGCGCAGACGGCTGCGTCGCGTGGGTGAGCGACGCGGGCGGCACGAGCCTGTCCGTGGCCGCCACGGACGGCGTGGGAGAGATGACGCTGCGCGCGGCCGGAACCGCAGCGCATCCGGTGCCGCGCCTGAAATGCGCGGGCCGGGCTTTCGTCGAGAACCGTCCCGTCTTCATCCAGGTGTCGGGATTCGACGAGCTTTCCGCGGGCTGGGATCCGGGCACGCGCGCCCGCGCCCGCGCTTCCGTCGAGAATCCGGACGTGCGCTCCCTCATGGCGGTGCCGATCCGGGTCGGCGACCACCGGCTCGGGGTCCTCGAGGTTCTGGCGGTCGCTCCGGACGCATTCACCCCGGAAGACGGCGAGACGCTCGCGCTTCTCGCCGAGCAGTCCGCCATCGCCCTTCGCAACGCGCGCCTCATCGAGGAGCTCCAGCGGAGCAACCGGCTGAAGGACGACTTTCTCGCGAACCTGTCGCACGAGATCCGCACGCCTCTGACCGGGATCGTGGGCTGGGCCGAGGTCCTGCTCGACTCCCACCGCGACGACGCGGACACGAGGCGCGCTCTCGAGGCGATCCTCGGCCAGGCCGAGACGCTGACACGCATGCTGGGAGACCTGATCGACCTCTCGCGGATCGACAACTTCGGGCTCGAGCTCCGCCGGGCCCCCGTCTCGATTCCCGAGATCCTCGAAGCCGCTTGTGACGCCGTGAGCCCGGGCGCGCGGCGCCGGGGCGTGGTCATCCGTTGCACGCTCGATCCGGACCTGCCGCCCGTGGAAGGCGATGCCGCACGCCTCAAACAGGTCCTCTGGAACCTCCTCGCCAACGGCGTCAAGTTCTCGCCCTCGGGCGGAACCGTGCACGTGGAGGGGCGCCGGTCTTCGAGCGGCGGGCTGGAGATCGCCGTGCAGGACGAGGGACACGGCATCGACCCCGAGTTCCTTCCTCTCGTCTTCGACCGCTTCCGGCAGGAGGAGACGTCCTCGAACCGTCGGTTCGGCGGCCTCGGCATCGGCCTCGCCATCGCGCGGGCGATCGTCCTGGCGCACGGCGGAACGATCGCCGCCGAGAGCGAGGGTCGCGAGCGCGGCAGCCGGTTCGTGGTCACCTTCCCGCCCGAGCGCGTCGTGGCGCGAAGGGAGGACGGGCGCGCGGGGAAGCGCGAGGCGGCCCGATGACGCCCGGCGACGTCACGCTTCTGAAACAGCGCCTCTGGCAGGCCGAGGAGCGGATCGCCGCCCTGAACCGGATCGGGATCGCCCTTTCCGCCGAGCGCGATCTCGAGAGACTCCTCGAGACGATCCTGACGGAATCGCGGCGCTTCTCGGACTCCGAGGCAGGCAGCCTCTATCTCGTGGAGGACGCGCCTGAAGGCCGGCGCCTGCGCTTCAAGCTCGCCCAGAACGACGCGGTGTCGTTCGCCTTCTCGGAGCGCACGGTTTCCGTCGACGAAAGAAGCCTCGCGGGCTGGGTCGCCGTACACGGAGAGCCTCTCATTCTCGAGGACGCGTACGCGCTGCCGGAGGGCGCACCCTACCGGCACAACGACGCGTTCGACGTCGCCACCGGCTTCCGGACGCGCGCCATGCTCGTCGTGCCGATGAAGGATCATCGCGGCGAGCTCGTCGGGGTCCTCCAGCTCATGAACCGGAGGGGGCGCGCGGCGGGAACGCACGAGCGGTACCCGGACGACCTGGTGCCCCTCCTCCTCTCGCTCGCGACGCAGGCCGCGGTCTGCCTGAAGGCGAACAACCTGACGACGTCGATCCGGAAGCTCTTCGAGGACTTCGCGCGGGCCGCGATCGTGGCGGTCGAGCAACGCGACCCGACGACCGCAGGCCACAGCAACCGCGTCTCGACGCTTTCCGTCACGCTCGCCGCGATCGTGGACCGCGCCGCCGACGGCCCATACGCCGCCGTGACGTTCTCGCGGGAAGAGTTGCGCGAGATCGGCACGGCCGCGCTGCTTCACGATTTCGGAAAAATCTCGATTCCCGAGCGCGTCCTCGTGAAGGCGAAGAAGCTCTCGGAGGAAGGGCTGGGGAAGATCCGTGACCGGTTCGACTTCTCCCTCGCGTCGGAGGAAGCGAGAGATGCGAGAGCGCTCCTCGAAGAGAGCGCCCGTGAAGGCCGGGCCGTCACCGCCGCCGACCTCGAGGCGCTCGACGCGGCTGCGGCCGCCCGCAGCCGGGAGCTCGAGGAGCTCTTCCAGGAAGTCGTCGAGGCGAACGAGCCGACCGTCCTGCCGAAGGACGCGCGCGGCCGTCTCGAGGCGCTGCTCGCGTGGAGGCTCCAGGGCCGCCGGGGGCGGGAGACGACGCTCCTCCTTCCCGAGGAGTTCCGGCTGCTGTCGATCACGCAGGGCAGCCTCTCCGAGGACGAGCGCCGCGCCGTGCAAAGCCATGTCTCGCATACGTGGCGCTTTCTCTCGACGATCCCGTGGACGCCGGACCTCGCCCGCGTTCCGGAGATCGCGTACGCGCATCACGAGAAGCTCGATGGGACCGGCTACCCGCGCGGGCTCGACCGCGAGAGCATCCCGCCCGCCGTGCGTGCGCTCACGGTCTGTGACGTCTACGACGCCCTTACGGCTTCGGACCGTCCGTACAAGAGGGCCGTCCGGCGCGACGCGGCACTCGAAATCCTGGAGGAGGAAGCCAGGCGCGAGCGGCTGGACTCCTGGATGGTCTCGGCGTTCATCGAGGGGAAGGTGTGGACGTCGCTCGCATTCTGAGGGTCGCGGCGACCGCGAGCGCGGCGGCGGTCGCCGCGTGGCTCCTGCTGGCGCCCTCTCCGGCCGCGGCGGCGCCCGCGAGATGGCACTTCGTCTTCGGGAGGGCGTGGGAGCTTTCGATTTTCTTCGAAAGGGAAGAGGCGGGGGACCGCACGCGCCTCCTCGTCCGCGCCCCGGCAGGCCGGTTCGTGTTCCTCTCGGAGCAGGATCTTTCCGGCCGGGACTCGACGGAGAGCATCCGCCGCCTTCCGGACGGCGAGACGCTCACCCGGCGTCTCGTTCTCTCGGCCTTCGAAGGAATCCCCGCGTGCTCCTCGGTCCGGCCGCCGGACGCGTGCGTCGTCCTCGAGGGAAAGGGCGAGACTCTCGCGGCGGGTTTCTCGGCGTTTTCGGGCGAGAGGGCGGCGGCCATGCGGGAAAAAGCCGCCGGCCTCGTCTCGCCCGGGATGCGCGACGCTCTCTTCGCGCTGGCGCCGATTCTCCCGGCCGTCGCGGAGTTCGGCTCCTATTCGAAGGACTTTCTCGGCCTCGTCTGGCCCGAGCATTTCACGAAACCGCTGTCCCTGAAGAGAGGCGAACGGACGAGAGGCTGCGATTTCGACGCCACGTTCGGATATCCGTGCGACGCTGAGGCGCGGCGGCGCGAGAACAGGCGGTTCGCGGGAACGGTGCGTTGACTCGTCGCCCGCCGGGGTAATCTCCCCGAGAATGAGCGACGAGGCCCCCGCTCCGCGCCGATACGTCCTGCGCCGCGCCGTGGCGAGGAGCTACCGTGTCGACTACGCGCGGGAGCTGAACGAAGAGCAGAAGACGGTGGTGTTCGCGCCCGACGGGCCGACGGTCGTCGTGGCGGGAGCCGGCTCGGGCAAGACGCGCACGCTCGTCTATCGCGTCTCGCGTCTCATCGAGGACGGCGCCGACCCGGCGTCCCTGCTCCTCCTCACGTTCACGAACCGCGCGGCGCGCGAGATGAAGCGTCGCGTCGAGACGCTCATCGGCGCCGACCTGAATCGCGCGACGGCCGGGACGTTCCACTCGGTCGCCGCGCGCCTGCTGCGCCCGCACGCGGAGCTGCTCGGCTATCGCCAGAACTTCGGCATCCTCGACTCGGAGGACTCGAAGGACCTCCTCGAGTCCGCGACCTCCGACCTCGGAGTGCCCGTCACGGATCGGCGCTTCCCGAAGGGTGACCTCCTCCGGGCGATCGTGTCCCTCTGCGTGAACACGGGGCGGCCGCTCGACGACGTGATCACGGCCGAGCATCCGCATTTCCTTCCCCAGCTCGAGGCGATTCGAGCGGTCGTCCATCGCTATCTCGAGCGAAAGGTCCTGGCGAACGGCATGGATTACGACGACCTGCTCCTGAACTGGAAGAGGCTTCTCACGGAGCACGCCGCGATCCGGAAGAGTTTCGGCGCGCGTTTCCGGCACGTCCTCGTGGACGAGTATCAGGACGTGAACCGCCTGCAGGCGGACCTCGTGGATCTCGTCGTGAAGGACGTCGAGACGCCGAACGTCATGGTCGTCGGGGACGACGCGCAGTCCATCTACTCCTTTCGCGGAGCCGACTTCGAGGCCCTCCTCGGCTTCCCGGACCGCCATCCGGGGACGCGCGTCTTCTCTCTCGAGACGAACTACCGGTCGACCCCCGAGATCCTCCGGCTCGCCGACGCCTCGATCGT
>DATGDV010000123.1:0-3000 GCA_035310685.1 Thermoanaerobaculia bacterium | reverse complement strand
ACCCGGAGGTTCGCCTTCATCGAGGGCTCCTTTCCCCGATCTCACTTCGGGATGACGAGCGGCAGGATCACGTCCGTATCGCGGGTCTTGAGGTCCTGCCTCACGAGGACCGCGACGAAGGGCGTGGTGCCGTCGGCCGGAACGAGGTCGACCCGTCCGAGGTCCGTCGAGGATCCGGCCACCCAGCCCGGAAGCGAGACGGTGCCCCACGCCGGCACGGTCACGGTGCGGTTGCCGGCAGCGGTTCCGTCTGCTGCGGTGAAGTTCACGGTGACGACGCCGGGATTCGGCGACGTCGACGTGAGCTGAATCGTCGACGAGAAGGCGCTGTTCTGCGTGGCCGACAGGAAGACGCCGCGCGAACCCGGCGGAATCGCCGAAGGAGACGCGAAGAAGGTCGCGGGGGCGCTGAAGACGACGTTTCCGCCGGTGGAAAGGGACGTGCGGAAGGTGGCGAAGGCCGCGACCGGCTGATCGGCGCTGACGTCGAGCGTTCCCGTGTCGGCGCCCGCCGGATTGCCGAGATCGAGCGTGACGACGGCACCGGCCAGGACCGTCGTCGTCGCGAGAGTGCCCCCCGGCGCGAGGACGGGTCCGGCGACGGGGTGCGCCACGCGCAGGGAGACCCTGACGTTCGCCGGAGCCGTCCCGGAGTTGAAGATCTGGAGCGTCGCCCGGACGCCTCCTCCTCGCGTGAAGCCGGCGATCTGGAGGCCGGTTGCGAAAGCGGCCGGTCGGATGGACGTGAGGTTCGCGGCGTCCCCGCTCACCGGGTCGACGATCGAGCCGAACAGGAGGACGTGCCCCGTCGCCACCGAGCAGCTGATGCGCGCGGAGGCGAGCGCGGGCATGCCGAAGGCGTCGAAGATAGAAGTGCCCTGGACGCGGTATCCGGCCGGCCAGTCGTACGAGTAGGTCCCTCGGGTGACGCCGTTCGAATCCACGATCGAGATCCTGCCCGTGGACGCCTCGGTGACGAGGACGCCCGCGATCGTCTGCTGCGCCGCGTCGGAAGACGCGAAAAGAAAGCCCGTGTCGCCCGCGCCCAGAGCGGCGGCGCCTGTCACGGCGTTCGCGGCGGCGCCCAGCGTCCCGCCGCCGGGAGCGGGGAGGGAAACGCGCGACCACGCGAACGTGTCGTCGAGGACGTCCGAGGTGATCCGTACGCCGCCCAGGGCGCCGGCCGAATCCATGTCCGTGCCGACGACGTCGTCCTCCGAGAGAAGCGTACCTGGCGGCACCGGCTGCGTCGCGGCAGCCGAGAATCCCGCGATCCAGCCGTCGGGCAGGATCCGCTGGACGTACGTCAGACCCTTTGTCGCCCCCGTGGAATCCGGGGTGCCGCGGTTCCACGTGACGACCTGGGTTCGATACGAGCGAGACGGATCGGAGGAGAAGGGCGCCGCCGACGCGGAGGTGAGGTACAGCTCCCGGTTGTCGACCATCGGCGGGGGAGTGAGCGCCCCGAAGGCGGCGATCGTCCCGAAGAAGATCCGGGCGCGTATCTCGTCGATCAGAATGGCCCAGAGCGAACTGCTGTTGTTCGCGAGGATTTCCGCCAGGCCAGGCACGCTGCTTCCGCCGTCGTACATCAGCGCGGGGGGCGTCAGGTCCTGCTCGTCGAAGGTGAGAGCGCTCGTCACAGCCGTCGTCGAGTAGGTCGAGCGGACGGCCGGAACGACGTCGTTCCCCGTCAGAGTCGAGGTCGACGTCGGCGTGGACTTCGCCGGATCGAGGAACCCGACCTGTCCGGCCAGGTCGGAGTAGAGGACGAGGCCGCGGTAGTTGTGAATGTCGTAAGGGAACGTGGAGAGGCTGAGCGTGAAGACGTCCAGCGTGCCGGTCGCATCGTCGAACCGGCCGAGCTGGGCGGAGTTGTAGAACGAAATCCAGAGCTTGCCGTCCGCGAGGCGGACGATCTTCGTGGGAGAATCAGTCGTGTTCGGCAGATGCCAGATCGTGGCCTTCGAGAGGTCGGGAGCCCAGCGGACGATCGACCCGTAGATGAAGTCGAGCGAGAAGAGCGTGCCGTCCGGGTCCTGCCACGGGTAGGAAATGTAGTAGACGCCGGGCGTCTGGTAATAGACGAAGTTCGGGATGGAGGGATCGAAGAGCGCGAGGAGCCCTCCCGTCTCGGGCAGCCAGAATTTTCCGTCGGGCCTCTTCACGAGAGTCGTGGGCCGGCGGGAGCCGTCCGGGTACTCCGTCACGTTCCCCGTCGCGGGGTCGAAATGCGCGACCTTGAAACCGCCGAGCTCCGTGACCCAGAACGTTCCGTCGTCGTCGCGCAGGAGCGAGCTCGGTGCGCTGTCTTTCGCCATCACCCAGCGTGAGAGCTTCGTTCGATCGCCCGAAAGGCGCGAGATGGCGTTCTCGTCGGCAGCGACGGCCCACACCGATCCGTCCGGCTCTTGCACCATGTTGGAGCCGTCGTACGTCCCTGCTCCGACGAACGTGTAGAGCTCCGTGCCGGCCGGGACCGAGCGCGGGGTGGGAGCAGGCGTGGGTGTCGGCGTCGACGCGGGTGTCGGCGTCGGCGTGGGTGTCGGCGTCGGCTGCTGTCCGAGAGCCGGAAAGGCCAGGGCGAACGCGGCTACGAAGAAGAGGGAGCGGCTGGAAGGGCGCATGCGTGTCACGTCGGGCATTGTAGCGGCGCCGGATGCACGCTTCGTTCCGCGCCTTGCGTCGCGAAAAGTGGCCGGTTTGACGCGCCCGAGATGGTTGGCGTAGGATTCCTTGTCGCAGGGCGGCCCCAACGTCGGAGAGCCCCACGGCGCCGCGACCCGGAGCCGGAATGGCCGCAGAGACCGCGGTCGCCCCGCCAGGAGAACCCAAGTCAAGGGCCTGAAGCGCGGAGGATGCGTGCGTTCGCGGGAACGCCGTCCCCGGCCGGAAGCCGCGAGGGAAGTCCGTTGGCTCGCATCGAGGAGCCAACCCCGGAGGATCAATTTGAGCGAGATGGACCCGAAGGATCGAGTCCTGACGGCGTCCGGCGACCCG
>DATGDV010000122.1:0-5230 GCA_035310685.1 Thermoanaerobaculia bacterium | reverse complement strand
GGTCAAGCACCTGGTGAACGCCCGGGCGCACATGCCCGGCGAGCGGAGAGGGAGAGATTTGAACTCTCGGTGGCGCTTTAAGGCACCACGGCGGTTTAGCAAACCGCTGGTTTAAGCCACTCACCCACCTGTCCCTTGTGAGCGCAGGCCGCGAAGTCTAGCAGGGAGAGTAGATAATCGTGATGGAGAATTAGCAAAGCGCGGAGGAGTGGCCGAGTGGTTTAAGGCGGCGGTCTTGAAAACCGTTGAACCGAGAGGTTCCGGGGGTTCGAATCCCTCCTCCTCCGCCAGTTTCGCCGCCGTCAGGCCTTGCGGATCTCCGAAAGGCCGCCGCAGTACGGCTGCAGGGCCTTCGGGATCGCGACGGACCCGTCCTGGCGCTGAAAGTTCTCGAGGATCGCGACGAGCGTGCGGCCCACTGCGAGTCCCGAGCCGTTCAGCGTGTGGACGAGCTCGTTCCGCCCTTTCCCGCCGGGGCCCTCCACCTTGACGCGAATGCCGGCACGGCGTGCCTGGAAGGCCTCGAAGTTGGAGCAGGACGAAATCTCCTTGTACCCGTTCTGACCCGGCAAAAAGACCTCGAGGTCGTACGTCTTGGCCGCCGAGAAACCCAGGTCTCCGCGGCAGAGAACGACGCGGCGATACGGGAGCTCGAGGCGCTCGAGCACCGTCTCGGCGTCGCGCGTGAGCTTTTCGTGAGCTGCATACGAGTCTTCGGGGCGGGTGAGCTTGACGAGCTCCACCTTGTCGAACTGGTGCTGGCGGATCATGCCCCGCGTGTCCTTCCCGGCTGCGCCCGCCTCCGCGCGGAAGCACGCCGTGTACGCGCAGTAGGAAACCGGCAGGGACTTCTCCGCGAGGATCTCGTCGCGATGCAGGTTCGTGAGCTGGATCTCCGAAGTGGAACTCAGGTACCAGTCGGTCTCGCGGATCCGGAAGAGATCTTCTTCGAACTTGGGGAGCTGGCCCGTCCCGAAGAGCGAGCGCGAGTTCACGATCACGGGAGGCCAGATCTCCGTGTAGCCGTGCTCTCCCGTGTGGAGGTCGAGCATGAACTGGATGAGCGCGCGGTTCAGCCGCGAGGCTGAACCCTTCAGGACCGTGAAGCGGGAGCCCGTGATCTTGGCCGCGCGCTCGAAGTCGAGCACGCCCAGCGCCGGCCCGAGATCCCAATGGGCTTTCGGCGGAAAGTCGAACCGCGTCGGCTCGCCCCAGGTCTTCAGGACGACGTTCGCGGTCTCGTCGGTACCCTCGGGGACGGTGTCGTGGGGGACGTTCGGGAGCGTCTCCTCGATGGGAACGAATCGCTCGTCCAGTTCCTTGAGAGATTCTTCGAAGGAGGAGATCTGCGCCGCGAGCGTCTTGGATCGTCGTTCCTCGGCGGCCGAGTCCTCGCCGGCCTTGCGCTTCGCGCCGATTCTCTGAGAGAGGGAGTTTCGCTCGGCCCGGGCCGCCTCCATCTTCGTGATCGCGTTTCGCCGCTCTTCGTCGATGGCACGCCACTGCTCGAGCGCGCCGGCCGGCACGTTGCGCTGCCTCAGGAGATGGGGCAGGCGCTCGTATTCCTTTCGAAGAAAATCTCGGGAAATCATGGAGCCTCGCATTCTAGTCAAGCGGAGCGGCACTCGGGGCTCCGGGGCGCGCCTATCATCGGACGCTTTGACCACCGTGCCCCGCGTCCTCGTCGCCATCGTGTCCTGGAACTCCGCCGCTCACCTGCGCGACGCGATCGCGTCGGTGCCGGAAGGCGTGCCCGTCGTCGTCGTCGACAACGCCTCGACGGACGGCTCGGCGGACGTCGCCCGAGAGGCCGGCGCCCGCGTCATCGAAGCCGGCGCGAATCTCGGCTTCGGGCCCGCGTGCAACCGCGCCGCGCTCGAGGGCGGCCCCTCGGAGACGATCCTCTTCCTGAACCCGGACGCCGCCCTCGTGGATGGCCCGCGGACGCTCGCGGCGCTTCTCGCCGCCCTGGACGCGGACCCGGCCGTCGCTGCCGTCGCCCCGCGGCTCGAGGGCGACGGCCAGGGCCGCTTTCAGCTCCGCCGCCTGCCGTCGGTCCGGGCGCTCGTGCGCGAGGCTTTTCTCGTGGACCGCCTCTTTCCGGACAACGCGGGCTTTCGCCGCGACCGCTACCTCGGAGAAGACCGCGATACGGCGTTCGACGTCGAGCAGCCCGCCGCCGCAGCCCTCCTCGTACGGCGCGACGCCTTCGAAGCGCTCAAGGGCTTCGACGCGGCCTTCACGCCCGCGTGGTTCGAGGACGTGGATCTCTGCGCGCGCCTCCTGCAATCGGGCTGGAGGATCCGGTACGTTCCCGAGGGCCGCGCCACGCACGTGGGCGGCGTCACGATGCAGGCGCTCTTCTACCGCGACTTCCGCCCCGTCTACGTCCGGAATCTCTTCCGCTACCTGGCGCGTCACGCTTCACCCGGAGCGCGTGCCGCCGCGCGGGCGGCGACGCTGGCGGGCGCGTTGCTGAGGCTCGCGCTTCTCCCGTTCGTCCGGCCCGACCACCGGCGTCCGGATGCGGCGTGCGCCCACGCGCGCGTCGTCCGAGGGCTTCTCGGCCTCGGCTGGCGCTCGGCGCTTCTGACGGGAAGGGGGTCCTCGTGACGGGACTCGGAGCTCCTCGCGTGCTCGTCTCGATCGTCACGCACAACGAGTCGCGGGACGTCGAGCGCCTGCTGCCGTCCCTTTTCGCGCAGACGTTCCGGGACTTCTCGATCGTGGCGGTGGACAACGCCTCGGAGGACGGCACGCGCTCCACCTTCGCCGCGTTCGAGAAGGTGACGCCCGTCCCTCTCACGGTCGTCGCCTCGCGCGAGAACCTCGGGTACACCGGCGGCCACAACCTCTCGATCTCCAAGGCCGTGGAAGCCCGGAGTCCCTGGGTCCTCGTCCTCAACTCCGACGTCGTCCTCGCGCCCGATTTTCTCGAGCGCCTGCTCGACGAGGCCGAGCGGCCCGAGAACGGGCGCGCCGCCGCCTTCACCGGAAAGATCCTGCGGGCCGAGGGCGTCGAGCTTCTTCCCACGACGGTGGTCGACACCGTCGGGATCCGGATGACCAGGAACGGACGACACTTCGACATCGGCGCGGGCCTCCCGGACGACGGCCGCTACGACCGCCCTGCGGAGGTCTTCGGCGTCTCGGGCTGCGTCGCGCTCTACCGCACGGCCGCGCTCGAAGACGTCAAGATCTCCACGGGCTTCTTCGACGACGACTTCTTTCTCTACCGCGAGGACGTGGACCTGGCGTGGCGGCTCCGCGGCCGCGGCTGGATCGCGCTCTGCGTCCCCTCCGCCCGGGCGTGGCACCGCCGTCGCAACCTGCCCGAGCGGCGCCGCGAGATGTCGCCTGCGGCAAACCTGCATTCCGTGAAGAACCGCTTCCTCCTGAGGATCAACAACGCGGGGAAAGAGCACCTCCGGGCGACGTTCGCGCGCACGTTCGCCCGCGATCTCGTCGTCGTCGCCGCGTGCCTGACGCTGGAACGCAGCTCTTTGCCGGCCCTCCGCTGGCTCGCGGAGAACCGCAGGCGCCTCCTCGCCAAGCGCGCCGCGATTCGCGCCGCCCGCACCGTGACCGATCGCGCGCTCCTGCGCTGGTTCACCTCCGAGGAGGAGGCGGCGCGGCGCCCCGGCGCATGAGAGTCCTCCGGGTGCTTGCCTCGACATCGGGGCCCCAACCCCGCCGTCCCTCCGGACCCCCGGCAGCGGCGCTCACCGGAGCATCTCGGCAGTGAGAATTGCCATCATAGGGACGCGCGGCGTTCCCGCCGCCTACGGCGGCTTCGAGACGCTCGCCGAAGAGCTCTCGGCCCGCCTCGCCGCTCGCGGGCACGACGTCACGGTCTACGCTCGGCCGCATGGCGTCGGCTCCGTCGTCCCGATCCACCGCGGGGCCCGCGTCGTTCACCTCCCGACGGTCCGCCTGAAGTATTTCGACACGGTCGTCCACTCGGCGGTCTCGGGCCTCCACGCCGCGGCGGAGGGCTACGACGCCGTTCTCGTCTGCAACGGCGCCAACGCTCTCCTCTGCCGCCTGCCCCGCCTTTTCGGCGCGCCGACGCGCATCGTCCTGAACGTGGACGGGCTCGAGCGGAACCGCCGCAAGTGGAATCGCCTCGGGCGGCTCGTCTATGCCGTGTCGGAGCGGCTCAGCTGCGTGATGCCGGACGCCGTCGTGACGGATGCCCGCGCGATCCAGGCCTATTACCGCGAGCGGTACGGAAAAGAGTCCGTCTTCATCCCGTACGGTTCCGACCTGCCTCCCCCCGCGTCTGACGCGACGCTCGAGCGGCTCGGGCTTCAGAGAGGCGGCTACGTGCTCTACGTCTCGCGCTTCGAGCCCGAGAACAATGCGGACGCCGTCGTGCGCGCGTTCCGAGGCGTCCCGGGAGAGACGAAGCTCGTCCTCGTGGGCTCTGCGCCCTACGCGGACTCGTTCCTCGAAGAGGTCCGCGCCGAGGCCGCTCTCGATCCTCGCGTCCTGCTGCCCGGAGCGCTCTACGGGGAGGCGTACCGCGAGCTTCTCCAACACGCCGCGATCTACGTGCACGCGACGGAGGTCGGGGGCACGCATCCGGCGCTCGTCGAGGCGATGGGCTTCGGCAGGCCGCTCGTCGTGCACGACACCCCCGAGAACCGCGAAGCAGCGGGAGAGGCCGCGCTCTACGTGAACGCACGAAGCGCCGGAAGTCTCGCGTCCGCTCTGACGGCGCTGCTCTCGGATCCCCGGGCGCGGGAGCGTTCGGGCCGGGCGGCTCTCGAGCGCGCCCGACGGGATTACCGCTGGGAAACGGTGGCCGCCGCCTACGAGACCCTCCTGACGGCGCCCTGAGGCCGGAAAACCGGTCCCTTGCTAGGATTCGGAGGCGGGGAAGCTCCCGTCCCCCCGAATGCTGAAGCAGCAAGCCCGGACGATCGCCGCTCTCCTGTACGCGGCCGACCTCAGCGTCACGCTCGCGACGCTGCCCGTGGCGTACGTGCTCCGGAGCGAGCTTCTGCCGCACCTCTTCAGCCGGCTCACGCCGCTCTACGAGTTCAACTGGTACCTCGTCCTCGCGGGGCCCACCGTCCTGATCTTCTCGGGCCTTCTCTTCCTCGAAGGCGCGTATCGCAGCCACCGCACCCTGCGCCTCAAGGACGAGGTCGCGCTCATGACGCGCACGTCCTTCTTCGGAAGCCTGTTGCTCGCCCTCGTCGTCTTCGGCGCCCGCTGGGACTTC
>DATGDV010000121.1:0-6387 GCA_035310685.1 Thermoanaerobaculia bacterium | reverse complement strand
ATGATCGAAAATCTTCTTCCCGAATGACCGAACGTCAGGGGCGCGCTTCGCGCGCCGCGCAGCGGTCATAGACCCTTGACTTCGGTCATTCGGGAAACACGATCCCCGTTCATGTCCGAGCAAGAAGATCCGAACTCTGGTCGTGGAAGGGAACGAGAGGCTGGTAGGCGCTAGCGGACTCGAACCGCTGACCCCTTCCGTGTGAAGGAAGTGCTCTACCGACTGAGCTAAGCGCCTTCGAGCGGCTTCTGGGCGGCGGCGGGAGAGGTCGGGCGATGGTAGGCGCTAGCAGGATCGAACTGCTGACCCCTACCGTGTCAAGGTAGTGCTCTACCGCTGAGCTAAGCGCCTGAAAACGCGTCGCCACTTCTCTCCGAGGGCTGTCGCCGGGGGCCGTTCGCAAGAACGTCTTGTGAGCCCCGACCTCGACCCGGATCGTCTTCTCCAAAGAGCAGTTCCGGCGTTTCCGCCGGAGCGGCGCAGGATAGCACAGCGGGCTTTCGCTCCTGCCGCGCCCAGGCGGTCGCGATCGTGAAAATCCGCTCTGAGATAGCATTTCAGCGATCGTGACGCGCTGCTCCCGCTGCGACGCCGAAATGCCGGAGTCAGGGCGATTTTGCCCGGCGTGCGGGGAGCCCGTATCCGGCTCGCTCTCGCGCCTTCCCACCGAGATGGGCTCGGCGCCGAAGCCCGTTCCGCCGAGGCCGCCTTCGTCGGTCGGCCGCCTCGTCTCGTCCGGCTCGCTCGACCTGGGCGCGTTCCCGCCCGGCGTCGTCCTTGGTGAGCGATACCGCGTCGTCGGCCTCCTCGGCAAGGGCGGCATGGGCGAGGTCTATCGCGCCGACGACCTCAAGCTCGGGCAGGCGGTCGCGCTGAAGTTCCTGCCGAAGGCCGTCTCGAACGATGAGAGCCTGCTCGCGCGTTTCCACGCGGAGGTGCGCCTCGCGCGCCAGGTCTCGCACCCGAATGTCTGCCGCATCTACGACATCGGCGAGATCGAAGGCCGCCACTTCCTCTCGATGGAGTACGTGGACGGCGAGGACCTCGCGTCTCTCCTGAAGCGGATCGGCCACCTGCCGGTCGACAAGACGATCGACATCGCGCGCCAGCTCTGCGCGGGCCTCCACGCCGCGCACGAGAAGGGCGTGCTTCATCGGGATCTCAAGCCCGCGAACATCATGCTCGACGGGCGCGGGCGGGTACGCATCACGGACTTCGGCCTGGCGGTGGCCGCCGAGGAGGCCGCGAGCCAGGGCGAAGTCTCGGGCACGCCGGCGTACATGGCGCCCGAGCAGCTCGCGGGCAAGCCCGCGTCCGTGCGGAGCGATCTCTATGCCCTCGGCCTCGTCCTGTACGAAGTCGCGACGGGCAAGCGGGCGTTCGACGCGCCGACGCTCGCGGAGATGCGGCGAAAGCACGAGCAGGAGACGCCCACCGCGCCGTCGAACGTCCTCGCGGGTTTCGACCCGGCCGTCGAGCGCGTGATCCTGCGCTGCCTCGAGAAGGACCCGCGCGCGCGTCCCTCGTCGGCCGTGCAGGTCGCGGGAGCGCTGCCCGGCGGCGATCCGCTCGCCGCCGCGCTCGCCGCGGGCGAGACCCCGTCTCCCGAGATGGTCGCGGCCGCGGGGCCCGAAGGCGTCATTTCGACCGCGAAGGCCACGGCGCTTCTCGGCGGCGTCGTCGTTCTTCTCGGCCTCGGAGTCATTCTGGCGAGATGGGGCACCGATCTCGGCCTCTCCCCGCTTCCGAAGCCGCCGGACGCTCTCGAGGAGCGGGCACGCGAGGTCGCTCGGCGCCTCGGGTGGACCGACCCTCCCGTCGATTCGGCCCGCCGGTTCGCCCGCGACTACGCGTATCTCAGCCAGCTCGCCCGGACCGGGAAGCCGGGATGGGCGCGCGACCTCGCGGCCGGCTGGTGGAAGCCGGCGGAGTTCGACTACCGGCAGAGCCCACGGCCGCTCCTCCCCGCGAATTTCCAGGGCGAGGTCACGCGCTCTGATCCGCCGCCCGAGGTGACCGGGATGTTCATGGTCGTCCTCGACCCGGAGGGGCGTCTGCGTTCGTTCGTCGCCGTGCCTCCGCAGTCTCTTTCCAAGACGCCCACGGCCCCTCCTCCCGACTGGAACGCGCTCTTCTCCGAAGCCGGGCTCGACGCGAAGTCCTTCGTCGCGGCTGAGCCCGTCTGGCTCCCCCGCGTCCCCTTTGACTCGATCGCAGGGTTCACGGGCCCGATGCCCGGGGAAAAGGGCGTCACGCTGCATATCGTCGCAGCGGCCTTCCACGGCCGGCCCGTGTCCTTCGAGATCGTCGCGCCGTGGAGCGTGCCGACTCGTGACACCGCTCGGCCCATCGCGTTTCGGGCGCGCCTCGGGCAGGTTTCCTTCGTTGGCGGCTTGTTGTCCGTCCTCGCCGCGGCCGCCTGGTTCGCGCGACGCAACGCCCGCCTCGGCCGGGGCGACCGCCGCGGAGCCGCACGCCTCGGAGGGGGCGTCTTCGTCGCCGCATTCGCCCACGGGATTCTCGCCCTGCATCCGGCTCTGTTTGGAACCTCTCAGTCGCTCGTCAGGATCCTCTTCGCTCCGGCGGGCCTCGCGGGAATCGCCTGGACCCTCTACATGGCCTTCGAGCCCTATTTCCGCCGCCATTATCCGGATCTCCTCGTCTCGTGGACGCGTCTCGTGGGCGGACGCTTCGGCGATCCCCTCGTCGGGCGCGACCTCCTCGGCGGGCTCCTCCTGGGTTGCGCTTCGTTCCTCCTCTTCCTCGCCGTGAACGCCGCGCCGGCCTTCGTCGCGTCAGGCGGTCAGACGCCTATCTACTTCGACGCGGCGACGCTCGGTGGGATCCGGGGAGTCGCGGCGGGAGCGGCGAGCCGCCTCGTCGCCACCCTGATGCAGACGCTCTTCTCGACAGCGACCCTCTTCGTCGGGACTCTCGTCCTGCGGCGCCGGCCTCTCGCGATCGCCTTCCTGTGGGCGCTCACCCTGGGGCTCAATGCGGGGCGGGAGAACCCCATCCTCGAAGTCCCCGGCTACGCGATCGCGGCGGCGCTCGTCGTCCTCGCTCTGCTTCGCTTCGGCTTCATCGGGCTCGGGGCGCTCTTCGTCGTACTCAATATGCTGACGAGCGTGCCTCTAACGCTCGACTTCTCTCTCTGGTACGCGGGTTACGGCCTCTTCTTCGTGCTGATCGTCGTCGCGCTCGCTGCCTGGGGGTTCTGGAGCGCGCGCGGCGGCGGGCCGCTCTTCGGAGCCGCGGGTCTCGACGACTGATTCGGGCAGAGAACTTGCTCCCGCAGCCCTCGGAGGGCTCCGACTGTGAATTTTTCCAGAAAGAATCTTCCTGTGCTCGTCGCGGCGGTCGCGCTCTTTGCCGCACGGCCCGCCCGCGCCCAGTTCTCTTTCGGCGGCCATGCCTCGTACACGAAGGCCACCGGGGCCGACGGCACCTGGGCGGGCGGCGCCCAGCTCAGGCTGCGCTTTCCCGGCCCGCTCGGCGTCGAAGGGCTCATCGACTATCGCCGCACGACGTACAGCGCCGGCGGCGAGGACGTGCTCCGCATCGAGCAATATCCGGTGCAGGCCTCGCTCATGATCTTCATCCTGCCGGGCCAGGTCCAGCCTTACGTCCTCGGCGGCGGCGGCTGGTACTACACGAGATCGACGTTCCTGGGGCCGCAGTCGAATCTCGGCTCCGACACGCAGCACAAGTTCGGCGGGCACGTGGGCGGCGGCGTGGAGCTGGGGGCGAAAGCGAAAGTGTCGGTCCACGTCGACGTCCGGTATGTCTTCCTCGGCGTGGACTCCATCGATGCGATCCGCGACCGGTACAACAACAACCCGAAGGCCGACTTCTGGCACGGGACGGCCGGGCTCAACTTCAAGCTCTAGTGGGGTCTTTCTTTCTCACCCAGAGCCTTTTCGTCACGCGCGCGACCACCTCGCCGTCGGCCTCTGCGACGATCTCGGCCGTGAAGACGGGCTCGACCTTCTCGCCGCGGTCCGCGGCGGCGCGGATCTCCTCGATCTTCTCCGGCGGAACGACGAACGTCGCCCTGACCGCGCCGCGTCCCGGCTTCAGGAACTCGATCGACGCCGCCTTGTCCCACACGACGTAGCCAGGCCCGAGATTGCGCATGACGATGAAGACGAAGTGCGGATCGCACATCGAGTACATCGACCCGCCGAACTGCGTGCCGAAGAGGTTCCTGTTCCACCAGTAGAGACCCAGGCGCACGACGATCCGGTGCGGGTCGTCCTTCGGGTACGTCACGCGGATACCGGCGCCGAGGTACGGCGGGTAGAGACCGACGAGCCGGATCATCAGTCGCTGGACCAGCGTGGCCATGCGAAGGACATTACAAGAGCGGAGCGCGCGTCGCTTGCGCGGGACCGTCCCGCCGCCGCGCTGTCTGGCGGAGCGGCGCCCGGCCCGAAAAAACTGCAACTCGTTCCATTAGCGGGGTTCGGGGCTCCGACGGAGGCGGCTTCGAACACATTCAAGAGATATCGGGAATCGTGATGACGGTTCGGTGAGTTCGACGGCCGAAGCCTCACTCTTCAAACAGAGAGGAGGGATACGTCCATGACATCTTTCATCAAGCAGAAACTCCTTCGGCCGTCGGTCGCCCTCACGGCGCTGTTCGTCACCCTCGGGCTCGGCCTGCAGACTCCCGCGCACGCGAGGGGCGGCGACGCGTGGTTCACCGCCTGGGGAACCTCGGCGCACTCCCTCGCTCCCGCCACGATCACGGTGTCCGATACGACCGTCCGGATGATCATTCAGCCCGGCGTCACAGGCAATTCGCTCCGCGTGAAGATCGAGAACACGCTGGGGATCGAGCCGCTCGAGATCGGTGCGGCCACGCTCGCGCGGCGCGACGTCGGTGCCTCGCTTGTCCCGGGATCGAGCGCTGTCCTGACCTTCGGGGGACAGACGTCGACGGTCATCCCCGTCGGCGAGGGCGCCTGGAGCGACACGGTGCTCATGCGCGTCGTCGCGGGTCAGGACCTGGCCGTAAGCCTCTACGTCTCGAACATCGGCATCCGCCCGAGCCGCCACAATCTCTCTTTCACGACCAATTACGTCGCCGACCCGCTCGCGGGAAACCTGACCGACGACGAGACGGGCACGGCGTTCGCGCGGACGACCACCAGCTGGTTCTGGGTCGCGGCGCTGGACGTCCGAGCACCCTCGCTTACCGGAACGATCGTGTGCTTCGGGGACTCGATCACGGACGGGAACGGCTCGACGGTCGACGGCCACAACCGGTGGCCGGACGTGCTGAGAAACCGGCTGGCGGAGTTGCCGGCCTCGCAGAGTAAGTCAGTCGTGAACGAAGGAATCTCGGGCAACCAGATCATCTTCTATCCGGGCCTCAATCCGCCCTCGTCGCCGACAGCGCTCGACCGGATGGAGCGCGACGTTCTCAGTCGCGCCGGCGTCACCCACGTGATCTTTTTCGAGGGGAGTAACGACCTCGCCCGCGGCGCCACGTTCGAGCAGATCACGGACGGTCTCACGCAGGTGTATCAGCGGGCGAAGGAAGCCGGCCTCGGGATCATCGGCGCGACCGTGATTCCGCGCCACAACGCCGCCTGGTTGCCGGCGTACAACCCCGTGCGGCACGCGGTGAACGACTGGATCCGCTCCAATCCCGAGCTCGACGCGGTCCTCGACTTCGACGAGCTCCTCAAGGACCCGTCAGACGCGGACCACATCAATCCGCTATACGACAGCGGCGACCACATCCATCCGAACCCGGCCGGCTACGCGCTCATGGGGGAGTCGATCGACCTGACGCTCTTCAAGAACATCGCCGAATGGGCGGCGTCGCGCTGAGGCGTTCTTAGCGTATTCACGCTTTCCCGTCGCGCGTCCTCGGAGACGAACGAAAACGGCATGTGACTCCTCAGGTACCGCCGCCCTGCACCCGTCGTCGTGAGGGCGGCGGGCGCCCTCGCCGGTCATGGCACGAGCGCAACGATCCGCAGCGGCCCGCCCGAGCCGCCGCCGATCTTCATGGGGAGCGCGACGAGCCACGCGCCCGTCTCGGGAACGTCCCCGAGGTTCGTGAGATTCTCGAGCCCCGGCACCTGAGCGGCGGCCGCGACGCGGTGAACGGGGAAATCCTTCGAAGGACCGTGGTCGATCGACGCCGTGTCGACCCCGATCGCGCCGACCGCCCGCTCCTTCACGAGGAATTCCACGGCCTCCTTTCCGTACGACGGAAAGTGGAGATGGGACGCGTCGTTCGGCGTGTCGTCGCCGAAATACTTCTTGCGGTCCGGCCAGCGCGCCGACCAGCCGGTTCGAAGCAGGACGATCGCGCCTCGCGGAATCGTCCCGTGCGCTGTCTCCCAGCTCCTGACGTCGGAGACCGTCAGT
>DATGDV010000120.1:0-6064 GCA_035310685.1 Thermoanaerobaculia bacterium | reverse complement strand
ACCGAGACCGCGGCCACACAGGCCACTTCGCCGTCCGTCTTCGTCCTCAACGTCACGGACCGCGCGGTCGACAAGGTCAAGGATTTCGCCTCGAAAATGCCGGACGCCGCGGGCAAGGCCCTGCGCGTCTTCATCCAGGGCGGCGGCTGCTCGGGCTTCCAGTACGGTTTCACGTTCGACGAGAAGCGGCCGACGGACCACGTCCTCGCCGTGCGCGACATCGAGGTCATCGTCGATCCGCAGAGCGCCCTGAAGCTGCACGGGTCCACGGTCGACTTCATCGAGGACATGCGCGGCGCGGGTTTCTCCGTCGAGAACCCGAACGCGACGGGCGGCTGCGGCTGCGGCAAGTCGTTCAGCTGAGTTTCTGAATAGATCGCCGGAAGTCGGCTGTCAAGGGCGCGCTGTGCGCGCCGCTTCGCGGTCGGAGACCCTTGACTGCCGCCTTTCGGCGACCAGATTTCCCGCTATCGGCGGCTGCACCAGCAGCCGCCGCATATTGGAAAACAAGAAAAATCTATAGTCCCGACGTGCCCGCGCGCCGGTCCGTTCTCTTCGTCGTCTTTCTGACGGTCTTCATCGATCTCATCGGCTTCGGGATCGTGATTCCGTTGCTGCCGCTCTACGCGGAGAGGTATCACCCGTCTCCGGTCGCGTTCGGGCTTCTCATGTCGAGCTATTCGGCGATGCAGTTCCTGTGCGCGCCTCTTCTCGGCCGCCTTTCGGATCGCTTCGGCCGCCGTCCCGTCCTCCTCGTCTCCCTCGCGGGCACCGTCGTCGGGTACTTGCTGTTCGCGTTCGCGCGCTCTTTGGCCGTGCTCTTCGCGTCCCGCCTCCTCGACGGGGCCACCGGCGGGAACATCGCCACCGCCCATGCCGTGATCGCCGACACGACGAGTCCTGCGGAGCGCGCGCGCGGCATGGGCCTCGTCGGAATGGCCTTCGGCCTCGGGTTCATCTTCGGGCCCGCCATCGCGGGTCTCACCGTCGGCTTCGGCGCGAGCGCCCCCGGTCTCGCGGCGGCGTCGCTCTCGTTCGCCGCCCTCGTGTGGGCCTTTCTGAAA
This sequence comes from Thermoanaerobaculia bacterium, assembly GCA_035310685.1. Taxonomy (GTDB): domain Bacteria; phylum Acidobacteriota; class Thermoanaerobaculia; order UBA5066; family UBA5066; genus Fen-183. The sequence continues at coordinate 5,000 of DATGDV010000120.1, read as the reverse complement.
CTGCCCGAGACGCGCCCCGAAGGCGGCGGCGGGACGCGCTTCTCCTTCTTTTCCTTCGCGGCGCTCGCGCGCGCGTTCCGCCGGCCGGAGATCGGAGCCCTCATGCTTCTCTCGCTCGTGACGACGACGGCGTTCGCGACGTTCGAGTCCACGTTCGCGCAGTTCGTGTCCCTGCGCCTCGGAGCCGGAGCGTCCACGGTCGCGTGGTTCTTCGTATTCGTGGGCGTGTGCTCCGCTCTCGTGCAGGGCGTGCTCGTGAGGCGCCTCGTGGCGCGCGTCGGAGAGGCGCGGCTCGTCGTCTTCGGCGCCGTGCTCCTGATCGCGGGCTTCGCGGGCCTCAGGGCGGTGGACTCGATTCCGGTCCTCCTCGCCGTGCTCGCCGTGATCGCCCTCGGGATCGGCATCACGACGCCGACGCTCTCGGCGCTCGTCAGCCGGCGCTCCGCGGCGGGAGAGCAGGGGGAGATCCTCGGGGCGTACCAGTCGATGGGCTCCCTGGGCCGGGTCTTCGGGCCGTTCGGAAGCGAGAACCTTTACTTCAGGATCGGGCCCGACTGGCCGCACTGGGCCGCAGCCGCGCTCGAGGGTGCCGCGCTCTTTCTTTCCGCTTCGGGGCTCCTGAGAGAGAATGACCGTGCCTCGCGCGCCTCGGGCGCGGGCCTCGCGACATGACGCCGCTCGTCCAGACCGTCCATACCCTCGCGCGCGACTGCGAGGCGATCCGCATCCCGAGCGGGGAGCCCGTGACGCTCGCCGCAGGCACGTCCGTCTATCTCACGCAGTCTCTCGGCGGAACGTTCACCGTGCAGGCTCCGGCGCTCGGAGGTCTCTTCCGGATCGCGGGAAGCGACGCCGACGCCCTCGGGCTCGAGGCTCGTGCCGCCGACGCGGCGGGACGAGAGGCGGCGTCCGGGCCCGTGGACGAGGCGGCCGTATGGGACCGGCTGCGCACCGTGTACGACCCGGAGATTCCGGTCAACATCGTGGACCTCGGCCTCGTCTACGACCTCCGCATCCTTCCGGCGGCGGCCGCAGGGGAGCGCGTGGAGGTGAAGATGACGCTCACCGCGCCCGGCTGCGGCATGGGCGGCGCGATCGCCGCGGACGCGCAGGCGAAGATCGCGTCGGTTCCCGGCGTGGCGGAAGCGGAAGTCGTGATCGTGTGGGACCCGCCTTGGAGCGCGGAGATGATGACGCCCGAGGGGAAGCGCCTTCTCGGGATCGCCTGACGTCCTACTGAAGTCTCACCCGTCCCGCGAAGCCTTCCTCGTAGCCGTGGAAGAACTCGAGGGACTCCTCGGGCCACTTCCAGCAGTAATAGCCCGCGCCCGAGTCGAAATCCACGAGCCACGGCCCTTTCACCTCGATCCCCAGCTCCTCGATCGCGTTCGCCCACGCGGCGAGCGTCTCGGCCACCGCCCTTTCGGTCCGCGTCCCGGCGGCTTCGGGCGCTTCGTCCGAAGGCGTCGCGAGCTCCGAAAGCGCCTCGACCGCGCGCCGGGTCCGCTCCCTCACCTCGGGGAGGAGGGCGCGCGCTTCCTCGAACGTGAACATCTTCCTGCGGGTCCCGCTCATCGGGCCGAGGATACGCGCCTTGGCCCTATGATCCCGCGCGTGAAAGCGCTCGCGAGCAGCGAGGAAGGCGTCGAGGCGGGGGCCGTCCGCCTCCGTCGGGAGATCCACGCCCGGCCGGAGGTCGCCTTCGAGGAGATCGAGACGGCGCGGCTCGTCGCGGGTCGGATGCGCGCGCGCTCTCTCGCCGTGCGCACCGGCGTCGGGAAGACGGGCGTTCGGGCCGTTCTCGACACGGGACGGCCGGGAAAGACGGTCCTTCTCCGGGCCGACATGGACGCGCTTCCGCTCTCCGAGAGAACCGGCCTCGCCTTCGCCGCGACGAACGGCAAGATGCACGCGTGCGGGCACGACGGGCACGTGGCGGCGCTCGACGCGGCCGCGGACCTGCTGGTCCTCGACCCGCCCGCGAAGGGGTGCGTCGTCTTCGCGTTCCAGCCCGGGGAGGAAGGCGCCGGAGGCGCGCAAGCGATGATCGCCGACGGCGTCCTGGACGATCCTCGTCCGGACGCGGTCTTCGGCGTGCATCTGTGGGCTGCCATGCCGCTCGGCGAGGTCGGCGTCGCGCGCGACGCCATGATGGCCGCCGTGGACGAGTTCCTCATCGAGGTGACGAGTCCCGGCGGCCATGCGGCGTCGCCCCACGAGACGCGCGACGCGATCGTGGCGGCCGCCCACGTCGTCACCGCGCTCCAGACGATCGTCGCGCGGCGGCTTTCGCCGCTCCTTCCGGCTCTCGTCTCCGTGACGTCGATGCACGGCGGCTCGGCCTTCAACATCCTGCCCGAGTCGGTGACGCTTCGCGGCACGTGCCGGTCGTTCGACCCCGAAGTCGCCGACCGCCTCCCGGCCCTGGTTCGCGAGGTCGCCGAGCACGCCGCGCGGTCGCTCGGGTGCGAAGCGCGGACGGCGTATCGGACGCTCAATCCCGCGGTCGTGAATAACCCGCGCGAGGCCGAGCGCGCCCGGCGCGTCGCGGAAGCGCTTCCGATGCCCGCGTCTCCGTCGCGGGTCACGGCGTCCTGCCGGACGATGGGCGGCGAGGATTTCAGCGAGTTCCTCCTGCGCGTTCCGGGGGCGTTCGCGTTCGTCGGCGCCGCTCCGGCCGTGGGTCCGCGAGGCCCCCATCACGCGCCCGACTTCGATTTCGACGAGCGCGCGCTGACGCACGCCGCGGCCTTGCTCGCGGGCTTCGCGCGCGACGTTCTCGCCGGCTGAAGGCTTGAAGCGCTGACGCGTGGCCGCCGCGCTCGTCCTCTACGGCGCCGCCGTCCTCCTCGTCGGCTTCCTCGCGGCACGGGACGCCTCACGCTCGAAGGACGCCTTCCTCGTGGCCGATCGCGGCCTCTCGGCTTTCACGACCTGGGCAGCCCTCTCCTCCACGGTGATCGGCGGCTCCACGACCCTCGTCCTCGCCGCGCTCGTCGCCACGGTGGGCCTGCCCGCGCTCTGGCTCGACCTCGCCGGGGCGCTGGGTCTCTTCGCCCTCGGCCTCTTCTTCGCGCCCCGCGTGCGCGCCACGGGCGCGACGACGATTGCCGAGGTCGTCGGAAGGACGTACGGACAGGGCGTTCGCCGGATCGCCGCCTTTCTCGTCGTCCTCGCGGAGATCGTCTGGTTCGCGCTCCTGACCGAGGCGACCCAGACCGTTGTCGTCGCGACGACGCCGTGGAAACCCGTGCGCGTCCTCGTCGTCACGGCGGCCCTTTTCGTCGCGTACACGGCGCTCGGAGGTCAGCGCGCCGTCGTGAGGACCGACATTCTCCAGTTCGGCCTCATGGTGGCGGCACTCCTCGCGGTGGCGTTTCCGCTCGCCCTCCGCTCTCTCGCCGTGACCGGTGCGCCGGCGGAGCTCCTCCGCTTCCCGACGGGCCCGCGCTTCTCTTGGGGGGACGCCTGCGCGCTCCTCGTCCTCGTGGGCCTTCCGCACGCCGTCGGAAGCGACGTGTGGGCGAAGCTCCTGTCGGCGCGCGACGCGCGCGACGCGCGGCGCGCCGCTCTCGGCGCCGCCCTTTCCAAGCTCGCGTTCGGCGCCGCAACGGCCGCGATCGCCCTCGCGGGGATCGCCCTCGGCGTCGGGGGTCCCCGTGCCGAGCTCTTCCCCCGCGCCGTGTTCCTCCTCGCGGGCCCGGCGCTCGCCCCGCTACTCCTCGTCGCGCTCGTCGCGACGATGCAGTCCTCGGCGGACTCCGTCCTGCTGTCAGCGGCGGCCGCGACGACGCACGACCTCCTCGGCCCCAGGGCCGGCGTCCTCGCCGCGCGCGTCTCGGTCGTCCTGTACGGAGGGCTCGGCCTCGTCGTCGCGCTCGTCCTTCGCGACCTCGTCGAGACCTTCCGACTCGGCTACACGCTCTTCGCGTCCGGCCTCATTCTGCCCACGCTCGTCGCGTTCTGTCCCGCCGTCCGCGTGGACCGGCGGTTCGCGGGAGCCGCCATGCTCCTCGGAGGCGCGACCGCGATGCTCGAGCGCTTCGTTCACCCTCTCGGAATCGATCCTGTCCTCGCGGGCACGGGCATGAACGCCGCCGTCCTGCTCCTGGGCCTGCGCAGGGCCTCGACGGGCTAGACGAGGCCTGCAACGCGAAGCGCCGCCGCGACGACCGCCGCGCGCGACGCGTCGGTCACGTCAGACTGCGAAGCCTCCCCGGAAAGGCGCGGGTCCCGCGCGGCCACGAGCGCTCCGTCGAGAAGCGCGAGGATGACGCGGGACGTCTCGGCCGGCGGGAGGAGAGCCTTGATTCCTGTTTCCCCGAGCGTCCGCGCGAGGAGCGTGACGCGAGGATCGTCGGGCGCACCGAGGGAACCGTCCGAGAACGGAGGTCCCGCGAGCCTCTGGAAGAGCCTCAGCCGGGGAAGCGAAGGATGCGCAATCCCGAGCTCCCAGAGGACCGCGACGGCGGACGACAAGCGTTCCTCCGGCGTCGACCCGCTCACGGCAAGAGGCACGTCCCGGATCGTGGCGTCGAGGACGGCGCGGTAGAGCTTCTCCTTGCTCCCGAAGTGATAGTGGAGAGTCGCGACGTTCACGCCGGCCAGTCCGGCGACCTGCCGCGTCGTGGCCCCCGCGAAGCCCGACGCGGCGAAACACTCCTCCGCGGCGCCGAGGATGGCGTGTCGCGTTGCGACGGGGTCGCCCCCGCGGGGCCGGCCGACGTGTCGACTCGCCGTCACCTCCCGATTCCATCGCGAATGCTCCGCCGGAATCAAATTCAACGCGGCGCTCCCGGATCTCCTCGGCTCTCCGGCAGAGCTTCCGAGCGGCGGCGCGTGCTAGCGTTCGCCGGGGTGGGGGAGAAGACCTTTTCCGTCTCGATCCGGGCGGCCGGACGAAAGGAAGCTGCCGGGGACGTCGATCTCCTTCACGCGCGGGCCACCGACCCGGAGGGCGCGCTCGTGGCCGTGGATCAGGAGGGCCGCGTCGTCGGCTC
>DATGDV010000119.1:0-3606 GCA_035310685.1 Thermoanaerobaculia bacterium | reverse complement strand
CGCTTCGTGCGGGACACCGTGTCCTCGTAGTAGGCGAGGGCTGCGGCCGCCCCGCTCTCGCGTTCCACGAGCGCCCCGTGCTCGAGCATGCGCTCGAGAGAAATGTCTCCGCCGGCGGTCGGGCGGGCCGGCGCGGCGGCGGGGAGAGGCGCCGCTGCGGGTGCGTCCCGACGCTCGCCCGACGGAAGGCGGGGGGCACGCTTCGCCCACCACACGCCGAGAACGGCGAGCGCGGCGACGACGAGACCCGCGGCCAGGAGGCCCGAACGGCTCGTCTCCTCGCGCGGGACGACGGGAACCGCGCGCGGCGTTCCGCCCGCGTCGAGCGGCACCGCCCGGGTCGCGAATCCGGGCGTCGCCTCGCCGCCCGAGAGGAGAGAGGCGATCTGTCCCTGCGTGTACGGGTCCGCCGGGGCGAGGGCCTGCAGCTTCCGGAAAAAGCGCATGAGATTCAGGAAGTCGCGCTCGAGACGATAGAGCTTCGCGAGCTGCAGGAGGAGAGCCAGGTTGTCAGGCTCCTTCTTCAGCGCCTCTTCCAGCTCGCGGATCCGCGCGTTGTCGAGGGGCTTCTCGCGCTGTCCGGCTCGCACGGCCGCGGTGCGCAGGAGCGTCTGTGCGGCGGGGTCGTCCGGCGTGCAGGCCACCGTCCGGTATGCCGCCCAGAGCGCCTCCTCGGGGCGGGCGCTCGCGTCCGAGAGGAGGCGTTCGGCGTCGGCGGCGGACTCTCTGGCGAGCCGCCGGTTGCGCTCCGCGACGAACGCGGCGGGATTCTGGAGGAACGTCTGGAAGAGGACCCCGGGCCGCGTGACGCCCTCCTTCCCGAAGAGGGCGTCCAGGGCGTCGCACGCGGCGTTTGCGCTGGCGAAGCGCCGGGAACGGTCCTTCGCGTGCAGCTTCCTCAGGAACGTGTCGACGGAAGGAGGAATCGACGGATCGAGAAGCGAAGGCAGGTCGGGCTCGGCGTCCGCGACGCGGCGAAGGGAGGCCGCGATGGAGTCGGCCGTGAACGGGTTGTATCCGCAGAGGAGCTCGTAGAGGACGGTTCCCATCGAGAAGAGGTCCGTCCGGGCATCTAGCTCCTCCCCGCGCGCCTGCTCGGGCGACATGTGGGCGGGCGTGCCGACCACCGTGCCCGTGTGCGTCAGGCGCGTGAGATGCTCGGCATGGCTGATTCCGAAATCGCCGATCTTCACGCACCCCTCGCGTGTCCACATGATGTTCTGCGGCTTGATGTCCCGATGGATGACGCCTTTCGCGTGAGCCGCCGCGAGCCCGATGAGGGCCTCCCGCGTGACGAAAAGCGCGATCTCCCACGGGAAGCGCCCCGACTTCTTCCTCAGGCCGTTCAGCTCGCCACCGTCCACGTACTCCATGACGATGTACGCGAGGCTCGGCGTGGGGCTGCAGTCCACGAGCTCGACGATGTTCGGATGCTTGAGGGAGATCTGGATCCGGATCTCGTGGAAGAAGCGGTCCAGGAAGTCGGGATCCGTGGCGATGTGGGGCAGGATCTTCTTGAGCGCGACCGTCCGGCCGGACCGCTCGTCGACGGCCTCGAAGATCTCGGCCATGCCGCCGAGCGCGATCCGGCGCACGATCCGGTAGTGGTCGATATGCTCGGGCAGACGCGCCGACCCCGCCTCGGAAGACATCTCTCGGAATCTTACGCGCCGGCCTTCTGGGCTATTCCCGTCCGGCAAAAGGACTGATACTCTTTAGCAGTGAATCAATACGCGGACGAACGCCGGGTTTTCGATGATTTCCTGCGCAAGAAGGGTCTGAAGGTCACGCGCGAGAGGACCGCCCTCTTCGACGAGATCTTTTCGACCCATCGGCACTTCGACGCGGAAGATCTTGTCATCCGCATGCGCGACCGCGGAACGAAGGTCAGCCGCGCGACGATCTACCGGACCCTGGAGCTTCTCCACGGGTGCGGCCTCGTGGGGCGCGTGCGGCTGAACGAGGAGAAATATCGCTACGAACGGCTCCGCAAGGGCGAGCACCACGACCACCTGGTGTGCTCGAGCTGCGGAAAGGTCATCGAGTTCATCGACGCCGCCATCGAGAAGCGCCAGGAGGCCGTTTGCCGGGAGCACGACTTCGTCGCGACGTCGCATTCCCATCAGATCCGCGGCATCTGCGCCGCGTGCCGCAAGGCGGCCACGAAGCCTGCCGGGAGGGCCCCGGGCGCGTCCTGAGGGGCGAGGTCAGGGCCCGGGCTCGGCGACAGGCAGCGCCGCGACGGGCGGCGGGCCGTCGAGCGGCAGGCCGTAAAGAGAGGCGTAGCTCCCCTGGTAGAACAGGACGCGCTTGACGTAGGTGCGCGTCTCTCCGAACGGGATCGACTCGAGGAACTCGTCTTCCGGCGCGAGGCCCGAGGCCTTCTTCCACGCGCGAACGCGCCCCGGACCGGCGTTGTACGCCGCGAGCGCCGCTGCGGTGTCGCCCGGGAAAGCGTCCAGGAGCTGACGAAGGTAACGCGCGCCGAGGCGCAGGTTCGAGTCGGGGTCGGCGAGGTCGGGGCGTCCCTTGCCGTTCTCCTTCCGGAAGAGCAGGCGCCCGGTCGACGGCATGACCTGCATGAGACCGAGAGCGCCCGAGCGAGACTTCGCGTTCTCGGTGAAGACGCTCTCCTGCCGGATGAGGCCGAAGAGGAGAGAGGCGGGCACGCCCGCCGCGCGCGCGGCCTCCTCGATCCGATCGGCCTGCGCGAGGGGGTAAAACGCGCTTCGCGCCTCCGGAGGCACGGCACCCTCCTCCGGAGTCCCGAGCTCCGGATAACGCCTCTTCAGGATGGCGGCCGCGCGTCGGTGCTCGCCTCGGGCCGAGGCTGCGCGGCCCTCGAAGAGCGTATCGAGCGAACCCTCGCCCTCGGCGGCGTCCTCCGCGAGGCCCGGAAAACCGCACCGGAGGAGCTCCCGCGAGGGCGCACCCGGCACACCGGCCTTGTCCTCCGTGTCCGCGGCCGCGGCCGCGGGCGGGGTAGCCGGCAGCGTGACCCCGAGCGCTGCGGCAGCCCACCGCGCGTAGAGATCGGGGACGGTGCCCGGGAGGAGCCCCGCGTAGAGCGCCTTCGCGGTATTCGTGTCGCCGCTGCGCTCGTGGGCGCGCGCGGACCAGTAGGTCGCGCGGCGCTTCACCGACACCGTGCGGTACGCGGCGATCTGCTCGTCGAGGAGGCGTGCGGCGCCTCCAAAATCCCCCGCTGCGTAATGCGTCCACGCCTCGGCGAACCATTCCGGGGCGCCGGCCTCGGTCGAGGGGTCGAGGCCCACGAGGGGCGTCAGAAGGCGGCGCGCCTCGTCGGCGCGGGAAGCTCTGAAGGCGAGTCGAATTCCGGTGTCGAGGAGCCGCCGGCGGTCTCCTTCGGACAGCGGCCGCTCGAGGAGCGCGTCGAGGCTGGCGAGCCGGCCTGCCGCGGCGATCTTCGCCTTCTCGGAAATCGGGGCGGGAGACTTCCGGGGCCGGGCCGTTCGGGCGCGCCTGGCACGTCGCGCGCGCGACGATTCCGGCGTGCCCAGGAGGCTCGTGTCGATGAGCCACGAGAGCGCGGAGAGGTGGAGGGCGGCCGTCTCGTCGGACGGAGAGGGCAGACGAGCGAGGAGA
>DATGDV010000118.1:0-3323 GCA_035310685.1 Thermoanaerobaculia bacterium | reverse complement strand
CGTCGAAATCTGCCCGATCGAGGGCTGCATCGTGGCCGAGCCGGCCGAGCCGCGCGAGGTTCTCGAGGCCCGCTACTCCCAGCTGCACGCGTAGCGCGCGCGAGCAACGACGCACCTGACGGGGGTAACACGAGGAACGCTGTTCCTTGGCGGGGACCCCTTACAATCGTGGTTTCATGCGTGTCGTCGTCACCGGAGCCGCGGGATTCCTCGGGAGCCATCTGACCGACCGCCTCCTCGCCGAAGGGCACGAGGTCGTCGGCCTCGACAATCTCGTCACGGGCGACGAACGGAACATCGCTCATCTCTTCGGGAACCGGAAGTTCCGCTTCGTCCTGCACGACGTCACGGAGTACATCTATCTCGACGGCGCCGTGGATGCGATCCTGCATTTCGCCTCCCCGGCCTCACCCATCGACTATCTCCAGATCCCGATCCAGACGCTCAAGGTGGGCGCGCTCGGCACGCACAAGGCCCTCGGTCTCGCGCGCGCGAAGAAGGCGCGTTTTCTTCTCGCCTCGACGTCGGAGGTGTACGGCGACCCCCTCGTCCATCCGCAGCCCGAGACTTACTGGGGAAACGTGAACCCCGTCGGGCCGCGTGGCTGCTATGACGAGGCGAAGCGCTTCGCCGAGGCGATGACGATCGCGTACCGCAACTTCCACGGCGTCGACACGCGCATCGTCCGCATCTTCAACACCTACGGCCCGCGCATGCGGCCGAACGACGGCCGCATCGTTCCGTCGCTCATCGGACAGGCGCTTCGCGGCGAGCCGCTGACCGTCTTCGGCGACGGATCGCAGACGCGGTCGTTCTGCTACGTCCCGGACCTCGTCGAGGGCGTCACCAGGCTCCTCCTGTCCGACTACAAGGATCCCATGAACATCGGCAACCCCGAGGAGATGACGGTTCTGAAGTTCGCCGAGACGATCCAGCGTCTGACCCGGACGACGGCGCCCATCGTCCACAGGCCGCTCCCGATGGACGATCCCAAGCAGCGCCGACCCGACATCGCCCTCGCGAGGAGGATCCTCGGGTGGGAGCCGAAGGTCGGTCTCGAAGAGGGCCTCGCGAGCACGGTCGCCTACTTCGCGTCCCGCGACCAGGCAGGCTCGTTCGCTCTTCCGTCGTAGAATCGTCGGAACAGCGTGACCTTCACCCTTCCACAGGTCCTCGTGCTCTTCTGCGCGCTCGCGGCAGCATCGTTCGGGCTGCTCGCGCTGCTCCTGCTCCGCTGGAACCGCGCCCGCACGGAGCTCGTCCTCTACGCCACGCTCGCGTTCGCGATCGCGTTCTGGCTCGCGACTCCGCTGCTCACCCCCGTTCCGCTCGCCATCTCCCGCGAGATCCTGGGCCGCCTCCTGCGGGCCCTCTCGTTCGTCCTTCCCGCCGTGGGCTTTCTCTTCCTCCTCCGCTTCCTGAATCTGGCTTTGACGCCGGTCCTGGCGGGGCTCCTTGTCCTTCCGCTCGTCGGGACCGTCCTCGCGCTCTTCCTGCCGGCAGTGAGCCCGCTCGTCGGGGGGTTGTCCGTCGTCTCGGTCGGACTGGTCTCGATCGGATTCCTGATCGTCTTTGGCCGGAAGGAGAACAGGCGGCGTGACACGACGCTCGTATTCGTCGCCACCGCCTTCCTCCTCGCGGGAGCCACGCTCGAGACGGGCTCGCGGTGGGTGGCCGGTTCCAGCGCGTTCTCCGGACTTTTCTTCGGATTCGCGTTCCTGGTCTTCACCGCGCTCCTCCTTCCGACCGTCGCCGACGAGGAGCGCCGGCTCTTCGCGCGGGCGACCACGGACGCGCTCACCGGTCTCCTCACGCCCTCTCTTTTCCTGGGCCGGGTCGCCGAGGAGCTCGTGCGCGCCGAGAGGACGCGACGTTCAGCCGCGCTCGTCGTCTTCGCGGTCGACGGCTTCGAGGTTCTCGAGAAGGACCGCGGGCGCGATACCGCGGACGAGCTCCTCGCTTCGTTCGGCCAGGCGATCGGGCGGACGATCCGCGGGATCGATCTCGCGGCGCGCCGCTCGCGCTACGAGTTTCTCGTGCTGCTCGTCGAGGCGGACGAGACGAACGCGACGATCGCGGTGGAGCGCATTCGGAACGCCGTCCCCGGCGTCGGGGGCCGCGTCCTGACGCTCTCGGCCGGCATCGCCGTGCACGGCCGGGCCGACAAGACTCGTTGCGACGCGCTCCTCGAGCGCGCCGAAAGGACCCTGGCGCGCGCGCGCGCGGCCGGCGGGAACAGAATTCTCCTTGAAGAGCCGCCGGCAGCACCAGCAGCCTAGGATTATTTTTTGCTGATATGTGGAGGCCGCTGCTGCGGCCGCCGATAGCAGAAACGTCTTCCCCGGATGTCCGGAGTCAAGGGCGCGCTTCGCGCGCCGCGCAGCGGTCGAAGACCCTTGACACCGAACATCCGGGGAACATCCCTCTAGAAACGATAAAAGAGGCTCGCCGCGAGCTGGCGCGAGGCGCGGCCGACGTCGAACCCGAAGTCGATCGACAGCGACCGCGCGAAGGTCACTCCGAGGCCGCCCGTGAACCGGTCGTCCGCGCGCCCCCCGTCGAAAACCGCCGCGACGCTGGCCGAGAACGGCGGGTCCGTGATCGGAAACGACTGGCCGGACGACGGCTCCTTCGCCGCGAGGCTCGCCGTGACGCCGTGCGCCGGCTCGCGGTGATAGCCGACCCGGAACGCGAGTCGCGCGTCGTTTCCCCCGGCGACGTACTCGAGGCCGATCCGTGGTATCCAGACGCTCGGCGCAGGTGAGACGTTGGCGAGGACGTCCTTGACCGGAAACCCCAGAGGTCCGACGAGCCCGGCGTACGAAACGACGGGAAGAGAGCGGTCGAAGATGTCGCCATAGGCGACCCACTGGACCTCGGCCGCGATGGTCAGGCCCGGCATGGGATGCGACGCGAGTCCGATCGCGGCGTCCCGTGGCACGCGGAACTTGAACGGCCGAGACGTCTGGGAGGCCAGCACCGCCGGCACGTCGCCGCCGATCACGAGCGTTCCGTCATTGCGCGGCGAGGACCGGTAGTCGGCCCCGAGTGTCAGGGCGCCGTCGGGCAGGAGGTCGGCGTGGATCCCCGCGAGGAATCCCGCCTTCGTTCCCGAAACGCCGTCCACCCGCATCGAGACGGTGAGGATCTCCTCGGACGTGGGCGAGAGGAACGTCTGGCTCGTGATGCGGTGCGGCCCGTCCGCATCGCCGCCCAGGTCGAACGACGCGCGATTCAAGGTGACGCCTCCCCCGACGCGCAGGCGATCCGTCACGCGGTACGCGAGGCTCATCCCGATCAGCCGGTTCCGGAGGCTCACCGAG
>DATGDV010000117.1:0-2340 GCA_035310685.1 Thermoanaerobaculia bacterium | reverse complement strand
GGTTGATGCCCGGCAGGTTGAACTCGACCGGATCCTCGGCCGTGATGATGTTCGTCTCCGGCGTGTTGATGCGCGACAGGGCCGAGTAGAGGGTGTTCGTCTTGCCGGAGCCCGTGGGCCCCGTCACGAGGACCATCCCCCAGGGCCTCAGGATGGCCTTCTCGAACTTCAGGAGGCTGTCCTTCTCGAACCCCAGCTTCGTCATGTCGAGCATGAGGTTGTCCTTGTCGAGGAGGCGACAGACGATCTTCTCGCCGAAGAGCGTCGGAAGGACCGAAACGCGGTAGTCGAGCTCCTTCACCTTGTTCGCGAGCTTCATCTTGATCTTGATGCGCCCGTCCTGAGGGAGGCGCTTCTCGGCGATGTCGAGCTTCGCAAGGATCTTGATGCGCGACGCGATGGCCTCCTTGAGCTTCGGAGGCGGGTTCATGACCTCGTAGAGGATGCCGTCGATGCGGTAACGCACGCGGTCCTCGCGCTCGTAAGGCTCGATGTGGATGTCCGACGCGCCGCGCTTGATGGCGTCCGTGAGGATGATGTTCACGAGCCGGATGACGGGGGCTTCCTCGCCCTCGTCGACGAGCTTTTCGAGGTCGATCGTCTCCTGCTCCGATTCCTCGACGACCTCGAGAGAGGTGTCGGCCGTGTCCGTGACCGACATCTCCTCCATGACCTTCTTCAGCTCGAGGGCGTGCGTCGCGCCGTAGTGCTTGTCGATGGCGAGCTGGAGCGCGGCCTCGGACGCCACGACGGGCTCGACGTTGTAACCCGTCATGAACTTGATGTCGTCCATGGCGAAGACGTTCGTCGGGTCCGCCATCGCGATCGTGATCGTCGCCCCGGTCTTGTTGACGGGGAGGATGTTGTACTTTCGGGCGACATCGGCAGCCACCAGCTTGAGAACGGCCGGATCGATCTCGAAGTGGGAGAGGTTGATCGAGGGGACGCCGAACTGCGCCGAAAGTGTCTCCGTGATGTCGTCTTCCGTGATGTAGCCGAGCTTGACGAGGGCTTCTCCGAGCTTCATCCCTGAGGACTGCACGTCCTTGAGCGCCTCCTGGAGCTGTTCGTTCGAGATGAGCTTCGACTTGACGAGGAGGTCCCCGAGCTTGACGGCCATGGAGTGATTCTAGCGTCTCACGGTGCGGCGGGCCGATCGCCTTTCTGGGTCCTGCTCTCCGGCGAGGCGGATGCTTTCGCGCCCACCACGATCTTCCGGAGACGGGCCGTGACCGAGCCGATCGGCATGACCGTCCTTGCCATGACCGGGAAACGACGCTCGTCGTCCGAGAACCAGAGGAAGAGCTTGCCCCGGTTGCGATCCTCGGCGGTCTCGTTCTCCCGAAGCTGCGGCTGCACCTTGAGCGCGTCGAACGTGCCGGCCTCGGTCTCGACCTTCTCCCGCTCGAGAACCGAGGCCTTGAGCTTGTAGATCTTGCCCCGCGAGAACATGTCGACGCGGACGTCCCGCCCGACGGCGAGTGGCTGGGTCCTGAGATAGTAGAAGGACGAGATGATGTCCTGCACGCGGTCGGGGAGCGGCGTCCGGTCCTCCCGCCAGGTCCCGACCTTTCGGGCGAGGTCGAATTCCTCGACCTCGTCGGATTCGTAGCGACCTTCGCGCGCGTGCTTCTCGAAGCGAAGAGGCTGGAAGTCTCGCGCGTCCACCCAGGTCTCGTAGAGGTCGCGCACGGGGTAGAACTTCGAGACGTAGTCGTTCGAGGACGCGATGAGGGCGATCCGATGCACCGGCACGCCGTCCGTCGAGGTCTCGCGCGAAGTTCTGAGCGTCATCTCGCCGCCCTCGATCTTCAGCCACGCGATCGTGTAGACGAGCGTCTCGCCGTCGCCGAAGGGCACCGGATAGAGCCGGTCTCTGGAGAGAGACTCGCGCGCCGCGGAAAGCGGCGGGCTCTTGTCGACCGTGCCGGCGGCGCGCCCATGAACGAGGACGGCGAGCGCCGACGCGGTCGCGAGGACGGCGGCGGCCGCGCGCGCGCGCCGCCGTGACTCACGAGAGAAGACGGCGGACGGCTTCATGAACGGCATCGGCGGGCCATCTTGCCTCGGAACGATTGTAGTCCGCGGGGAATTCACGAAGGGACGACGCGCGCGGCCCGATCGGGCCGAAGCGCTCGACGGGCGTCGGACCGAAGAGGGCGAGGGTCGGCGTGCCCGCCGCGGCTGCGAGGTGCGTGGGTCCCGTGTCGGCGCCGACGAACAGGGCCGCGCGCGACGCGAGGCGGGCGGTGGAGCCGGGAGTCGTCGGCGGGCCGAGGAGGAGAGGAAGAGAGCGCGATGAGGAGGGGACCGAAGAAGAAGATTTCTTGGAAAGGGTAA
>DATGDV010000116.1:0-2864 GCA_035310685.1 Thermoanaerobaculia bacterium | reverse complement strand
GCGAGAATGCCGCCCCATGTCCTATTGCGACATCGCGCCCGGAGATCCCCTGCATGGGCCGTATCACGACCGCGAATACGGATTTCCGCTCCGGAAGGATTCGGAGCTTCTCGAGCGCCTCGCGCTCGAGATCAACCAGGCGGGTCTTTCCTGGGCGACGATCCTGAAAAAGCGGACGAACTTCCGCGCCGCATTCGGGGGCTTCGATCCCGAGATCGTGGCCCGCTACGGCGCCCGCGAGAAGAAGGGCCTCCTCGCGGATCCCGGGATCATCCGTAACCGCCTCAAGGTCGAGGCCGTCATCCACAACGCCGGGGTCGTCCTCGCGCTCCGCAAGAGCCACGGCTCCTTCGCCGCGTGGATCGATGCGCACCATCCCCTTCCGAAGGACCAATGGGTGAAGCTCTTCCGGGCCACGTTCCGTTTCACGGGAGGAGAGATCGTGAACGAGTTCCTCGTGTCGACGGGCTGGCTTCCGGGAGCGCACCGGCCGTCGTGTCCCGTCGCCGCCCGCATCGCCCGCCGGCGGCCGCCCTGGATGCGGTGAGATACGCTCTCTCCTCGATGATCCGCACGCTTCGCCGGGCCCTCGTCCTGGCCGTCGTCCTCACGGGCCCGATCTCGCCCGCTCTCGCGCAGCTGCCGGGAATCGCGCCGACACCGACTCCGGCCGCGGAGGCTCCCGGCGACCCCTACCGCCGCGAAACCCCCTACGGCTCGTTCTTCGGCTTCATGCGCGCGACGGCGCGGGAGAACTGGACGGCCGCGGCCGAGTACCTCCAGTGGCCGAAGAGCGCCCGAACCCCGCCCGGCGAGATCGCGAAGGAGCTCAAGGCCGTTCTCGACGAGCGCTTCACCGGCGACCTCGAGAGGCTCAGCCGCTCGCCGCTCGGGGACACGAACGACGGCCTGTCCCAGGACCTCGACCGGGCCGGCGCGGTCGGGCGCGGTGAAGACTCCTTCGACATCCTCCTCGTCCGCACGCAGCCGGCCGAGGGTCCACCGGTCTGGCTCGTCTCCTCGCAGACGCTGCGGGAGATCCCCGCGGCCTTCCGCGAGCTCACGACGCCGGAGCTCGACGCCATGATGCCGGGCGCGCTTCGCCACCGGATCGCGGGCTCGCTCCGTCTCTGGCAAGTTCTCGCGTTCTGGCTCCTCGTCCCGGTCGCGTGGCTCCTCGCGCGCTTCCTCGCGGTCGGTCTTCTTGCCTTCGCCCGCCGCGCCGCGGGGCGCCGCTTCGCCGCCGAAAATCCTGCGACCAGCCTCGCCCGCCTCCACGGCCCGCTCGCGCTCCTCGTGGCCGTTCCTCTCCACGCGGCCGCCGTGTCGAGGATCGGCCTCCCGCTCCTCGGCCGCTACCGTTACGGGCAGGCCATGCGGCTCGTCGTCATCGCGGCGGTCGCGTGGCTCGTGATCCGCATCCTCGGCTTCTTGACCTCGCGCGCCACGATGCGGCTCCTCGCGTCCGGGGCGACCGCAGCGTCCTCGCTCACGATCGGACGGCGGCTCCTGCAGGGCGGCATCGTCCTCGCGGCGGTGCTCGTCGCACTCGGGACGCTCGGCGTCAACCTGACGGCGACGCTCGCCGGCCTCGGGATCGGCGGCCTCGCCGTCGCGTTCGCGGCGCAGAAGAGCCTCGAGAACCTCTTCGGCGGGTTCGTCGTGATCTCCGACCGGATCCTCCGCGTCGGAGACGTGGTCCGGATCGGGAACTTTCTGGGCGAGATCGAGGACGTGACGCTCTACGCGACGCGTCTCAGAACGCCCGAGCGGACCGTCGTCTCGATCCCGAACGGCTCCCTCGTGACGTCCCAGATCGAGAATCTCAGCCGCCGCGACAAGTTCCTGTTCCGCCACGTCCTCGGCCTCACCTACGAGACGACGCCGGCGCAGATGCAGGCGGTCCTCGAGGGCTGCCGAGGTCGTCTCGCCGCCGACGCGCGCGTCGAGGCGCGCACGGCCCGGGTTCGCTTCCTGAAGCTCGCCGAGTACTCGCTCGACGTCGAGGTCTTCGCCTACGTCCTCGTGCCCGACCACGCGGCGTTCCTCGCCGCGCAGGAGGAGCTTCTCCTCGTGCTGCTCGACGTCGTCGAGAAGGCGGGCACGTCCCTCGCGTTCCCGTCGCAGACGACGTACGTGGCCGGGCAGGCCGTCCGCTCACCGGATCGAGGTCAGGGCGGGGAGACCCGGCCGCCCTCGCCGTGAAGACGACCCGGACGTTCCGGATTTCGGGTCTCGTCGTTCTCGGCGGGGCCTGCCTCGCCGCCCTCCCCTGGCACGGCGTCAGGACGCTCGGCATCGTCCTCCTCGTCCTCGGCGTTCCCGTCTTCGGCATCAGCGCGGCGCGCCATCTCCTGCGCGGCCTGCTGTGGCGCGTCGGGAGCCGCCTCGCCGTGTCGTACCTCCTCCTGCTCTCGGCGCTCGTCTTCGTGGTCTTCTTCTTCTACGCCGGCCTTCTCGTGGTGGCGGGCCAGCTCGGCACGCGCCGGGTCGAGGCCGCCCTCGAGAGTCGGCGCGCCGCCCTCGCGCAGCTCGCACACGATCTCGCGCCTCGTCTCGAGACGGCGCGCGACTCCGCCGCGCGAGCCCGGGCATTCGCCGAGGCCGTGGCCTCGTGGCCCGTTCCGTCCGAGGTCGGGATGGTCTGGCAGCCGAAAGACGGGACCGTCGAAACGGGCGGCGCGCCGGCCGTTCCGGATCTCACGCCGCGGAGCTGGGCGACGTCGCGCGCGTCCGTGGTCGCGAAGTCGGAAAGAGAGGTTTTCGCGGCCGCAATCGAGCCGCGTCCGGAAGGCGTTCTCGTTCTCACGATGCGTCTCCGCTCTACCCTCCGCCGCGAGCTCGAGAAGGAGACCGGCAACGTC
>DATGDV010000115.1:0-4475 GCA_035310685.1 Thermoanaerobaculia bacterium | reverse complement strand
AGTCGATCGTCTCGATGACGCCCGTCATCCGGTACGGCAAGGTCGTCGAAGCCGCCGTCTGGCGCGTCGACACGCGCGGTCCGGCGGGCGGAGACGAGCACCGCACGCGCCTCCTCGATTCCTCGCCGGCGGGACTCCTCGGCGTGGACGGTTCCGGACGCATCGAGGCCGTCAGCCGCCGTCTCGCGGAGTGGGTGGGCCGCCGCGCGGACG
The DNA here is from genome assembly GCA_035310685.1 of Thermoanaerobaculia bacterium. GTDB lineage: Bacteria > Acidobacteriota > Thermoanaerobaculia > UBA5066 > UBA5066 > Fen-183. The sequence goes on along the minus strand of DATGDV010000115.1, from coordinate 4,262 downwards.
CCCTCGAGGGCCTCGACGTGGAGCGCTCCGAGGTCCTGCCCGAGGGGCTGCGGACGCTCATCCGCGCGCACGCCGTGAGCCGGGCCCCGCAGGGCACTCCGACCCCATCGGTCGAGGAGGACGTCTCCCTCGTCACGCCGGAGGGCGTGTCGCGGATGCTGCACGTCGTCGTCACCCCGCGTTCGGGCGGCGGCGCGGACGCCGTGTTCCTCGACGGCAGCTCGCGGCGCCGGCTCGTCGCCGAGCTGGACGCATCCCGCCGCGCGCTCGCCGAGGCGCGCGAGGCCGCCGTGGACGTCCTGCGGTCCACCACGCGCGACCTCAAGTCGCGCGTTCAGGAGATCGTCGCCGCGGCGCGGCGAGCGGCGGACGACGCCTCTGGCCCGATCCAGCGCGCGCGCGCCGAGGCGGAGCTGAAGGCGACGAGCGAGCGGCTCCTCGCGCAGGTCGAGGAAACAGCGCCCCGGGACGGCCGCCGGCAGATCGGCGCCGCGGACGGCCGTCCGCGCGTCCTGCTCGTGGAGGACAACGAGGAGAACCGCGAGCTTCTCGCCCACATGCTGCGGTCGCGGGGCGCCGAAGTTCTCACGGTGGGCAGCGGACGCGAGGCCGTGGACGCGGCCGCGGGCTTCCGCTTCGACTTCGTCCTCCTGGACCTGCACATGCCGGAGATGGACGGCTTCCAGGTGCTCCGGCGGCTGCGCGGGCTTCCGAGCGGAGACCGTCTGCCGGTCATCGCGCTCACGGCGCTCACGTCCGACCTCGTCAAGGAGCGCTGCGAAGCCGAGGGGATGAACGACTTCGTGTCCAAGCCCGTGACGCTCGCGCGCGTCGGGGAGCTCGTCGCGAAATGGGGGCGTCCCGCGCGATCCTGACTACCAGCGCATCCGGTAGAGCATCACGTAGACGACGACCCCGGTGACCGAGACGTAGAGCCAGATCGGGAGCGTGAAGCGCGCGAGGCGGCGATGGCGCAGGAACCGCCCGCGCCGGGCGAGGACGAACGTCGCGATCGCAAGCGGAGCGACGAGAGCGGCGAGAATCGTGTGCGTGAGGAGGATGCCGAGGTAGAGCGTCCGCGCGCCGCCCGTGCCGGGGAATCGCACGCTTCCGACCTGAGCGTGATAGGCGAGATACGAGACGAGAAAGAGCGTCGAGCACAGGAAGGCCGCCGTCATCGTGCGGCGGTGCGCGGCGATCCTCCGCCTTCGGATGAACGTCCAGCCGACGACGAGAAGCACCGCGCTCGTCGCGTTGAGGCAGGCGTTCAGAGTCGGCAGGTCGCGGGCCGTCATCGGGTCCCGGGCGGGCGCGCGGCGGCGAGACGGGCGGCAGGACCCGCGGGATAGCGCGCGACGACGGCCACGGCGACGGCGAACATGAGGACCGCGAAAGCCGCCGTCACCGTGAACGAAAGGGAAGGAGACATCCATGCCGGCGCCGCGCCCCCGAGCGCCCGGCGCAGGGCCGCGACGCCGTACGTGAGCGGGTCCACGACCATCGCCGCACGCAGCCACGAGGGGGCGCCCTCGACGGGGAAGAACGCTCCCGAGAGAAGCCACATCGGGATCAGGAAGAGATTCATGATCGCGTGGAACCCCTGGGTCGACTCGAGCGACCACGCGATCGCGAACCCGAGGGCCGTGAGCGCGAAGGCGAGGACCGCGAGCAGCGTGGCGGCGGCGAGAAGGCCCGGCCCGTCGACCGTGAGGCCGGTGAGCGGCACGAGGAGGAGGAGCGGAAGGCCCTGCATCAGCCCCAGCGCCGTGCCCCCGAGCACTTTCCCGAACGCGATCGACGCGGGTGCGACAGGCGAGACGAGGACTCCCTGCAGGAACCCCTCGCGCCGGTCCTCGATGACGGAGATCGTCGCGAAGATCGCCGCGAAGAGCACGACGAGGACGATCGTTCCCGGGAAGAAGTACCCGAACGAGTTCTCGCGGAGGGAGCCCCGGAAGCCCGAGCCCACGAGGATCCACATCACGAGCGGAGGAGCCACCGCTCCGACGATGCGGCTCTTCTGGCGGAAGAAGCGGACGATCTCCCGGCGCGCGAGGGCGAGCGAGGACCTCATGTGACCCTCATGCCGCGTGGCTCTCGCCCTCCGGCGCGTCCGCCTCGCGGAAGCGCCGGCCCGTCTTCGCGATGAAGACGTCCTCCAGCGAGGGCGCGCCGAGCGTGACGGACTTGAACGCGCCCGGGAACGCCTCGACGAGGCGCGGGACGAACGTATGGGCGGCCTTCCGCTCCACGCGGACCGTGGGCCCGACGACCGTGATCCGTCCGGCCTCGGCGCCGAAACGGCTCTCGATCCCGGCGGCGAGCGCAGGCGCACCCGTATCGTCCTTCGCCTCCACCGTCACGACGTCGCCTCCGAGAGTGGCCTTCAGCGCGGCGGGCGTGTCGAGCGCGAGCAGGTGTCCCCGGTCGAGGAGGCCGATGCGGTGCGCGGCCTCGGCTTCCTCGAAGAGGTGGGTCGTCAGGAGGACCCCCGTGCCCGCGCGGGCGAGGGAGGCGAGCACGTCGATGAGATCGCGCCGGGCGCCGGGGTCGAGGCCGGTCGACGGCTCGTCGAGGAGCAAGACCGGGGGCGCATGCAGGAGTGCCTTCGCGATCTCGGCGCGGCGCGCGAGGCCGCCGGACAAGGTCTCGACGAGATCGTCCGCCCGGTCCTCGAGGCGGAACGTCTCGAGCAGCTCGCGGATGCGCGAGGCCCGCGCTCCCGATGGAAGGCCATACAGGTCGCCCTGGAGCGCGAGGTTCTCTTCGACGGTCAGTTTCTTGTCGAGGCTCGGAGCCTGGAACACGACGCCGAGACGGCGGCGTACCGCCCGGCCCGCCGCCGTCGGATCGAGCCCGTCGATCGAGAAGCTTCCGCCGCCCGGAGGGAGCAGGGTCGCGAGAATCCGGAAGAGAGTCGTCTTGCCGCCTCCGTTCGGGCCGAGAAGCGCGAAGATCTCGCCGCGCGCCACCGAAAACGTGACGTCGGCCAAGGCCGCGCGCGCGCCGAAGGCGCGGGAGAGGGAACGGGCTTCGACGGCAGGGGGCGTCACGTGTCGGGTAAGCGTTCTTTCGCGTCAGACGCGGTCGAGGACGAGGAGGATGAGAACCGCCGGGAGCCATCCGATGGACGCGAAGAACAGGGAGCGGGCGCGTCCGTCCGTCGTCTCGCGCGCGAAGCGCAGCGACGCGCGAAGGAAAAGGAGCGTCAGAACGAACGTTCCGAGCGCGTAGGCGAAGCCTGCCGTCCCAACCAGGGAGGGCAGGAGGCTGACGGGCAGGAGAACGGCCGTCCAGAGGAGCGTCTGCCGGGCGGTCCTCCGACCGGAGGGGTCGATGACGGGAAGGATCTTCATGCCGGCGAGGGCGTAGTCGGCGCGGTGGCGCCACCCGATCGCAAAGAAGTGCGGGAGCTGCCAGACGAAGAGGATCGCGAAAAGCGCAAGGCCTGGAAGACCGAGCGCGCCCGTCGCCGCCGTGTACCCGCCGAGGGGCGGCAGGGCGCCGGGCACTGCCCCGACCACCGTGGAGGCGTGCGACCGTGTCTTCATCGGGGTGTACAGGCCGACGTACGAGACGAGCGTGAAAGCCGCGAGGGCGGTCGTCAGAACGTTCGTGAAGACGAACAGCTCGGCGAGGCCGACGACCGAGAGCGCGCCCGCGAAGAGGGCTGCTCCACGGAGGCTGATGCGCCCGGACGGCAGCGGGCGGTCCTGTGTGCGCTTCATCAGGCCGTCGAGGTCCGCCTCGCGCACCTGGTTGAACGCGCTCGTGCCGGAGGCGACGAGAGCGGTCCCGAGGAGCGTGTGGAGAAGCAGCGGGAGGGCCAGCGCGGAAAAGGGTCCTGCCGCGCCCGCGACGAAGCCGACGAAGGCCGTCATCACGACGAAGACCGTGATGCGCGGCTTCGTGAGGGCGACGTAGGAGGCAAACGGGGAGGGGATGCGACTCAGGCTCATGCGCGCACGCCGGAGCTTACCGCGTTCACGCGATTCCGGCAGCCCGCCAGGCAGGCCAGGGCGAGGACGCCCGTGACCCAGCAGAGGGCGCCCCCGGCGAGATGGGCGGCCGTGAGAGGCGGCGCCTTTCTCGACCAGATGGAAAGCGCGCCGAGCAGGACCTGGATCGTGACGAGGCCGGTCCAGGCCGCGGCGAACTCCGCGAAGACCGGATGGATCGCGGAGAGCCGCGCCAGGGCACGCACCGCCCGAAGGACGAGAACGAGAACGACGACTGCCCCGATCCGGTGCGCGAGATGGAGG
>DATGDV010000114.1:0-2522 GCA_035310685.1 Thermoanaerobaculia bacterium | reverse complement strand
GAGCCCGGCTCCTTCCGCGGCTCTCCTACCGCGAAGCGGCGGAGATGACGTACTTCGGCGCGAAGGTCCTGCACTTCCCGGCGGTCCTCCCCGCGATCGCCGAGGGAATTCCGCTCGTCATCCGAAACTCCTTCCGGCCGGAGATCCGCGGGACCACGATCGCCTCGAGGGGCGACGGGACGTCCGGGATCCGTGCCGTCACGGCGGTGCCGGGGATGTGTCTCATCTCCCTCGACGGCCGAGGGATGACGGGCGTCCCGGGGATTGCCGCCCGCGTGTTCTCGGCGACGGCCAGGCTCGGCGTTTCGGTCGTCATGTTCTCGCAGGCGTCTTCGGAGCAGAACATCGCCCTCGTGATCCCGGACGGCGACCGCGCGCGCACCGTCGCGGCGCTCGAGCAGGAATTCCGGTGGGAGCGCCTCACGGGCGCGATCGACTCCGTCAACGCGCGCGCGCCGATCGCGGTCATCGCGGCGGTCGGCGAGGGAATGCGCGGCACGCCCGGGATCGCCGCGAAGGTCTTCGCGGCCGTGGCACGCGCGAAGGTGAACGTGGAATCCATCGCGCAAGGCTCGTCGGAGTGCAACATCAGTTTCGCGGTGGACGGGAAGGATCGTGACAAGGCCGTCAGGGCGCTTCATCGAGTGGTCGCCATTTGATGCGGGCGGGAAGCGTCTCCGTCTTTGCTCCCGCCTCTGTCGCGAACTTCGGAGTCGGCTTCGACGTTCTCGGAGCGGCGCTGGACGGGCCTGGCGACACGGTGACCGCGCGGCTCGCGCGCGCGCCGGGCGTGAAAATCCTCTCGATCTCGGGTGACGGCGGGCGCCTCCCGCTCGATTCACGCCTCAACACGGCCGCGGTGGCCGCCGCCGCGGTCCTTGCGGAGCACGGCGGCCGAGGGACCGGGATCGAGCTGGCTCTCGGGAAGGGACTGCCGCTCTCGAGCGGGCTCGGCTCCTCGGCGGCGTCGGCCGCCGCGGGCGCTTACGCCGCCGGACTCCTTCTCGGCGTGAAGGATCGCAGGAGACTCCTCGGCCCGGCGCTGAAGGGAGAGCATGCCGCCGACGGCTCGTGGCACGCGGACAACGTGTTCGCCGCGCTGCTCGGGGGGTTCGTCCTCGTGCCGTCCTCCGATCCCGTGGGGACTCTCGCGCCCGTTTCGCTCCGCGTCCCGGCGCGCGTTCGCATCGTGGTCGTGGTTCCCGATCTCGAGCTGCCCACGCGGCGCTCGCGCGGCGTTCTGCCGCGAACGATTCCGATGGGCGCGCACACCGCGCACGCGGGCGCTCTCGCGCGGCTCGTCCTCGCGCTCTCCTCGGGGGATCTCGCCGCAGCGGGTGCGTGCCTCGTCCAGGACCGTCTCGTCGATCCGAGGCGAATTCCCCTCGTTCGCGGGGGCCGCGCCGCGCTCGACGCTCTCCTCGGCGCGGGCGCGTACGGCGCCTGTCTCGCGGGGGCGGGGCCGTCCGTCGTCGCCCTGACGGAGGAATCGAGAGACGCCGAGAGGATCGGCCGCGCGGCGATGGCCGCCTGGAAGCGCGCGGGAGTCGCGGCGCGCTCCCGCGTGCACCGCATCGACCAGCGCGGCGCGAGGCTCGCCGGGACACGCGCGTGAGCGGGCTCTCGACGCTCCGCTGCCTCTCCTGCGGGTGGAGTTCTCCGCTCGCCGGATTGCAAACGGCCTGCGCCGCGTGCGGCGGCCTTCTCGACATCGTCTCCGACCTTCGCGCGTTCGGCCGGACGGGCGAAGCGTGGCGGGAACTCTTCGACCGGCGGCGCGCGGCCGCGCCCTCGGAGACGACGCGGCCGTACGAGACGAGCGGCGTCTGGCGTTTCCGCGAGCACGTCCTGCCGGACCTTCCGGAGAGCGGCATCGTGAGCAAGCCCGAGGGCGCGACGCGGCTCTACGCGGCGGGCGCGCTCGGCGAGGAGCTCTCGTTCTCGCGCCTCTTCGTCAAGCACGAGGGAGAAAACCCGACGCTCTCCTTCAAGGACCGCGGCATGACCGCGGGCGTCTCGTGGGCGCGGACCTCGGGCTTCTCGACCGTCGCGTGCGCGTCGACGGGCGACACGTCCGCGGCTCTCGCCGCCTATGCCGGGGCCGTGCCGGGAATGCGCGCGGTCGTGCTTCTCCCGGACGCCAAGATCACGGACGAGCAGCTCAGCCAGGCGCTCGCCTACGGGGCGACGACGCTCGGCCTCGATACGGACTTCGACGGCTGCATGCGTCTCGTCGGCGAGCTGACCGCCGCGCGTCCGGTCTTCCTCCTGAACTCGAAGAATCCCGTGCGCATCGAGGGGCAGAAGACGATCGGGTGGGAGGTCGTCCAGGATCTCGGCTGGAGCGTGCCGGACTGGATCGTCGTGCCGGTCGGGAACGCGGGCAACGTGTCGGCGATCGGGAAGGGCCTGAGGGAGTGGCTCGACCTCGGCGTCATCGTGAAGAAGCCGCGCCTCGCGGGAATCCAGGCCGCGGCCGCGGACCCGTTCTACCAGTCGTACCGGAGAGGGTTCACGGAGCG
>DATGDV010000113.1:0-3294 GCA_035310685.1 Thermoanaerobaculia bacterium | reverse complement strand
CGCGATGGTGGAGCTGGCCGGCGGCATGGGATACCGCCAGCCGAACGCCGCGTTCACCGGCCCCGGGGTCAACCCGTGGAGCCTCGACGCCTGGAGCGGCGGCTCGTCGAGCGGCTCGGGCTCGGCGGTGGCGGCGGGGCTGGTGCCGTTCGCGATCGGCTCGGAGACGTGGGGCTCCATCCTCTCGCCCGCGGGCAACTGCGGCGTCGCCGGCCTGCGGCCGACCTACGGCCGGGTGAGCCGGCACGGGGCGATGGCGCTCTGCTGGACGCTCGACAAGCTCGGCCCGATGTGCCGGTCGGCCGAGGACTGCGGCCTCGTCATGGCCGCGATCACGGGGCGCGATCCGAACGACCCGACGTCGCTCGCGCGGCCCTTCACGCTTCCACGCCCGCCTGCCCCGGGAAAGTCCCGCCGGTTCCGGATCGGCGTCATCAAAGGAACGACGGACAAGGTCCAGCCCGAAGTCCGGAAGAACTTCGAGGCGTCGCTGAAGGTCCTCGGGGCCTTCTGCGACGTCGTCCCCGACGTCGCGTACCCGGAGTTCCCGTACGGGCCCGCCGTCGGGACGATCGTGGCGGCCGAGGGCGCGAGCGCGTTCCGCGACCTCATCGAGAGCGGCCGCGCGAAGGAGCTCAAGGTTCCGAACGACCGCTGGGGAGGCTACGCGGCGTCCATGGTCCTCGCGGTCGACTACATCCAGGCGCTGCGCCTCCGCGCGCCGATGAAGAAGGCCCTCGACGCTCTCTACGCGAAGTTCGACGCGCTCGTCTCGCCGACGAGGGCGACCGTCGCGTATCCGGTCGGCCCGGACTTCGACAAGGTTTATCCCGGGATCGGCGGCGGCCCGGCGGTCATTCCGGCGGGGAACCTCGCGGGCCAGCCCGCGCTCTCCGTGCCGAACGGGCTCGGAGAGAACGGCCTCCCCACGGCTTTCCAGTTCACGGGCCGCGCCTTCTCGGACGAGACGCTCGTCGCCGTCGCGACCGCCTATCAGTCGCGGACGGATTGGCACGAGAAGCGCCCGCCGGCGTGAGGGCCGGAGCGTCTTTCCGTCGACCTTCATGAACGCGTTTTCAGCCGTTCGCCTGCGCGTCTGGGGCGTCCTCTCCCTCGTGTACGTCGTGTCGTACTTCCACCGCGTCGCGCCCGCCGTCCTCGCGAAAGACCTCATGGCCAGCTTCGCGGCGACCGGGGTCGAGGTCGCGACGATGGCCGCGCTCTACCTCTACGCGTTCGCCGCGATGCAGTTCGTCGTGGGCGCGGCCGTGGACGCATGGGGGCCGCGGCGCGCCGTCGCGGCGGGCGCTCTCCTGATGGCGGCGGGCGGAGCGGCCTTCGCGGCCGCGCGCGTCCTGCCGGTCGCGTACGGAGCGCGTCTCGTGGTGGGAGCGGGCGCCTCCGTCGTGTTCATCGGGATGCTCAAGCAGGTGGGCGCGTGGTTCCGGCCGGACGAGTTCGCGACCTGGTCGGGCTTCACGCAGGTCGCCGGGAACCTCGGAGGGGTGCTCGCGGCGGCGCCGCTGGCGCTCGTCGTCGCCGCCCTCGGCTGGCGCGCGACGTTCGGCGGCGTGGCGGTGCTGTCGCTCGTCCTCGCGGGCCTCTGCCTCGGCCTCGTCCGCGACCGGCCGGAGGACGCAGGCTTTCCACCCCCCGTTCCGCGCGGGGCAGCTCCACGGGTCTCGGTGACGGAGGGCTATCGCACCGTCTTCCGCAACCGGAGGACCTGGCCGATGTTCTTCGTCTTCTTCTGCCAGTACGGGACGTATCTCTCCTTCTCCGGCCTCTGGGCGGTCCCGTGGATGCGGGACGTCTACGGGATGACCGCGAAGGAATCCGCAGGGATCGTCTCCCTCGTGGGCATCGGAGTCATCCTCGGCGCCCCAACGGCCGGCTTCCTCTCCGACAAGGTCTTCCGGGCACGGCGCCTCCCCTACATCCTGTTCACGCTCGCTTACGCAGCCGTCTGGGCCTGCATCTGCGTTCCTTCCGCGGGGCCGCCGCGCTTCCTGCTCGGGCCGCTCTGTTTCCTCCTCGGTCTCGCCACGAGCTGCTTCACGCTCACGTGGGCCCTCGCGCGCGACGTGAATCCGCCGCGATTCAGCGGCATCGCCACGGCCACGGTGAACGCGGGAGGCTTCCTCGGCGCGGCCATCACGCAGAACGTCCTCGGCCGGATCCTCGATGCGCACTGGCTCGGCGTCCTCGAGCACGGCGCGCGGCGCTATCCGGTCGCGGGCTATCGCGCCGCGTTCCTCACGAACCTCGGCATGCTTCTCCTCGCGTGCGTCCTCACGCTCGCGATCACGGAGACCTTCGGGAAGCCCGCGCCGGACTGAGTCGTTCCGGGCACCTGCCCCTAGAATCCCTGCATGACGCGACGCCCCCTCTCCCGCCGTCCGGCGGCCGTCCTCCTCGCCCTCGCGCTCCTCGCCGCTTTCGCGGCGTCCGCAGCTGACGGGCCCGCACTGCTCGCCGCGGCCCCCGTCGAGACGCCGAATGCCGCCGAGATCCGGCTCGCGCTCGCGAAGCTGAACGTCGTCGGCGGCGTCCTCTACGTCGCCGCCCACCCGGACGACGAGAACACGGCGCTCCTCGCGTGGGCTTCGCGCGAGAAGCTCGTGGACGCGGGCTACCTGTCGATGACGCGCGGCGACGGCGGCCAGAACCTGATCGGCACCGAGTCGGGCGAGCTCATGGGCGTGCTGCGCACGCAGGAGCTCCTCGCCGCGCGCCGCCTCGACGGCGCCACTCAGTTCTTCTCCCGCGCCGTCGACTTCGGGTACTCGAAAGGCCCGGAAGAGACTCTCCGGATCTGGGGGAAGGAGCAGGTGCTCGCGGATACCGTCCGTGTGATCCGCGCGTTCCGCCCGGACGTGATCGTCACGCGCTTTCCGACGACCGGCGAGGGCGGCCACGGCCACCACACGGCTTCGGCGATCCTCGCCGAAGAGGCGTTCAAGGCCGCGGGCGACCCGTCGCGATTCCCCGAGGAGCTCGATACGCTGGCGCCGTGGCAGCCGAAGCGGCTCCTCTGGAACGTCTTCCGCTTCGGCGCCGACTCGCCGCGCAGGGAGGAACCCGGACAGGTCACGGCGGACCTCGGCGCGTACAACGCCCTTCTCGGGCGCTCGTACACGGAGATCGCGGCGCTGAGCCGGTCCATGCACAAGAGCCAGGGCTTCGGCTCGGCCGAGCGCCGCGGCACGTGGCTGAACGACTTCAAGAACGTCGCCGGCGCGCCGGCGGAGAAGGATCTCTTCGAGGGAATCGACCTTTCATGGGCCCGCTTTG
>DATGDV010000112.1:0-2087 GCA_035310685.1 Thermoanaerobaculia bacterium | reverse complement strand
GCGTCCATCGCCCGCAATGCCCGCCGCTTCGAGAAGACGCTCCACCCGGTCCGCGGCCCCGGCGTCCCGGTCGCGGTCGTCGGGACGGCGGACGTCACCCAGCAGGCCGAGTTCGTGGCGCAGCGGATCCTCGAGCTCCGGGACGAGGGGACGCCGCTCGCGGAGATCGCGGTCCTCTACCGGGCGCACCATCAGGCCCTCGAGCTTCAGATCGAGCTGACGCGCCGCGGCATTCCCTACGAGATCCGCTCGGGGTTGCGCTTCTTCGAGCAGCAGCACGTCAAGGACGTCCTGGCGTATCTGCGGCTCCTCGTGAATCCGAAGGAGGAGACGGCCTTCAAGCGCATCCTCAAGCTCCTTCCGAAGGTGGGGGAGCGCACGGCCGCGACGCTCTGGGCCGCGGTCTCGGACACCCCCGATCCGGTCGGGTCTTTCCTGCGCCTCGACACGCGGAAAGCTCCGGCCGGAGCGCGGGGCGCTCTCGCGAAGCTCGCCCGGACTCTCGAATCCCTGCGGCGGCCGTCGCTCATGTCGGCGCCGGCGGAAGCGATCCGCTTCGTCGTCGACGAGGGCGGATACGCGGACGTCGCGAAAGCGAGGTTCGAGAACCACCAGACCCGCCTCGACGATCTCGAGGCGCTCGCGCAATTCGCGCTGCCGTACGACGGCGTCGAGAGCTTCCTCGAAGAAGTCACGCTCTTCGGCGAGCCCTCCGGCGAGACCGTCATCGCGGGCGAGAAGGACGACGAACGCCTCGTCCTCTCGTCCATCCACCAGGCCAAGGGTCTCGAGTGGCGCGCCGTGTTCGTCCTCGGGCTCGTCGAGGACCGCTTTCCGAACGTCCGGGCGTCGCGAACCGCCGAGGGCCTGGAGGAAGAGCGGCGCCTCTTCTACGTCGCCGCCACGCGCGCGAAGGACGAGCTCCTCCTCGTCCATCCGCTTGCGGCGTTCGATCGCTACGGCATCGTCGTCGTGACCGAGCCGAGCCGCTTCTTGCGCGAGCTGCCCGAGGACGTGTACGAACGCTGGATCCTCGAGCCGGGTCCGGCGCTCCCCGGCGCGAGCGCTCCGAGACTGGGCGAGGCGGACGACCCGACGGTGGAAGACGACCCTGAAGATCTCGTGAACTGACCCGAGCCTAGAATCGCGACGTGGTTCTCTTTCCGGGCCGCACGCTCTATCTGACCGAGGACGCTTCTCTCCTGGCGCGCCAGCTCGCGGGCGAGGACCTCGCCTGGAACGCGAACGACCCCGCCCAGAAGCTGCGCGACGACGTCTCCACCGACGAGATCACGCCCGGCTGGACGTGCTTTCACCACGACTCGGCGCTCGGAAGGTTCGCGTACCTCGGGCTGACGTGCCGGGACGGCGACAGGGGCGTGCAGCCGGTCGGGGAGGACGCGGTGCGACGCGGGGGGTTCGCGGTCTCGGTGGCGGGACGGCGCCGCGGGAAGGGCTCGTCCCGCGAGCAGGCGCCGTACGCGGAGCGTGCGGCGGGAATCCGCCTCCTCGTGGCCGAGAGCTTCGAGCGCATCTACCGCCAGAACGCGATCAACCTCGGGATGCTCCTGACGACGGATTTCTCGATTCTCGAGCGCGTGCGGGACGGCCGGGAGATCCCTCTCTCGTTCTTCACCGAAGGCGAGGACGAGATCACGCGCCGCGTGATCGAGGCGGGCGGGCTGCTTCCCTATACGCGGGCGCGTGTCGCGGGCCGCGAGGCGACCCCGGCCGTCACGGGATCGCCCCGCGAGATGACGCTCGCCGAGAAGATTCTCGCGCGCCACGTCGTCACGGATCCCGTCTCCCCGCTCGCGGGGGTGCCCTTCGTGAGACCGGGCGACGCGTGCTTCGTGCGGGCCGACCTTCGCTTCTCGCACGAATACGTCACGCCGATGGCGGCCGGATGTTTCGCGGAGTCTCTGGGGCGCGACGCGCGCGTGAAGGATCCCGGTTCCGTTCTCTTCTTTCGCGACCACCTCTCGCTTCTCGGCGAGGTGATGCCGGAGGAGCGCAGGGCGCGGGGCCTTCTGAAGCTCGCGGACTCCCTCGCGACGCGCCAGGAAGAGTTCGCGGCCGCGCAGCAC
>DATGDV010000111.1:0-6755 GCA_035310685.1 Thermoanaerobaculia bacterium | reverse complement strand
CCTCGCCTTTCCGCCGCGGGGCCGGGCTCTTCGCCATCGTGCGCTCCTCCTGCCGCGGACTAGAGCTTGATCTTCTCGAGGGCCTTCAGCTCGAGGGCGACGACTTCCTTCGGGAGCGGGGCGTAGCCGAGCTGCGCGCCGTACTTCTGGCCGTCTCCGAGCGCCCACTTGAAGAAATCGACCATCACCTTCGCGCGCGCCTTGTCCTTGGGATTCTCGTAGAAGAGCATCCATGTGAAGGACGAGATCGGGTAGGCGTTCGCTCCCGGCGCGTTCGTGATCGAGACGCGAAAGTCGGGCGGCATGGCCCGCGCGGCGCCGACGGCCGCCTCCGTGACGGTTTCGAGCGAGGCGCGCACGAACTTCCCGTCGTGGTTCTGGACGTCGCCGTAGCTGATGTTGTTCTGGATCGCGTAGATGAGCTCGACGTAGCCGATGGCGCCCGGAGTCTGCTTCACGAGCCCGGCAACACCCTCGTTCCCCTTGCCGCCGACGCCCGCGGGCCAGTTGACGGACGTCGCGACGCCGACCTTCTTCTTGAACTCGGGATAGACCTTCGACAGGTAGTCCACCCAGATGTACGTCGTTCCGGAGCCGTCCGAACGGTGCACGACGGCGATGTCCGTCCCGGGCAGGCTGACGTCCGGGTTCAGCTTCCTGATCGCCGTGTCGTTCCACTTCGTGATCTTCCCGAGGTAGATCTCGGCCAGCACGGCCCCCGTGAACTTCAGGTTCGTCGTGACGCCCGGAATGTTGTACGAGGGGACGACGCCGCCGAGGACGGTCGGGAAGTGAAGGATGGGCCCCGGCGCCGACGCGAGCTGCTCGTTCGTCATCGGCCCGTCGGAAGCCCCGAAGAAGACCGTTTGGTTCGTGAGCTGGCGGATGCCGCCGCCCGAGCCGATCGACTGGTAGTTGACCTCCACGTTCGGATGCTGCTTGTGGTACTCGTCGAACCACTTCGAGTAGAGGGGAAAGGGGAACGTCGCTCCCGCACCGGTGATCTGGACCTTCTGGGCCGCCGCCGGACCAGCGGCGAGGAACGCCGCGAAAACGGCCGGGACGAGAGACCAGAGATTTCTTTTGAAAGTGATGCTCATGTTTTCTTTCGTCTCCTTGGGTCGCGGCGCGGCGGTTCAACTGTCTTCTTCACGACGGTCACGATGCGAGACCCTTATGAAGTTCGTGTGAAGGCCGCCCCCAACTCTTTCATTCGAAGAGATTTCTCTTTTCTTCGTCGTTGACTCGTCAGAAGTTGAAGAGTGTGTGAAGCGCGTAGAGCTTGTTGTCGGCCTTCGCGGGCGTGAAGTCGTCGAACTTCTCCCGCGTGTAGTCCGCCATGAGCGCGGAGACGATGCCGTGGCCGAAGTTGAACCACCAGGCAATGCCCGCGATCAGGCGCTTCTGCTTCGGGTCGAGGTCCTTGTTGGGCTTGAGCTCGTCGTAGCGGATCAGGGCTTCGAGGCCGAACGGCGTGCGCGGCGTCACCCAGATCGAAAAGTCTCTCGGCTTGACCTCCGCAGCCCCCGGCGAGGCCTGGTTCGTCGCCTCGAGGTACGTGAGGCCGAGGTTGACCCAGGGATGCTCGAACGTGGTGTCGACGAGCCATCGGTTTCTCTTCTGGTCCTTCGCGACGTGGTCCGAGTTCCAGAAGCCCGTGACCCTCCAGCCCTTCGCGACGGCGAGGCTCGCGAGCGGACGCACCGAAGCGCGAACCTGGAACCCCTTCTGGTCGTTCGCCTCGGCCTTGCTGTACCCCTCGCCGTTGTAGATGCCGAGGTGGGCGTCGCCGTAATTGCCCGGAAAACTGACGCGGCTGGAAAGCCCGAGATCCGACGACGTCAGGAAGCCGTCGCGGTCCACCATGATCGCGCTCTGGAACCGGTAGCGGTAGATGCCTTCGGCGTAGTCGATGTACGGCGTCTGCTGGAGTCCGAGGCGGACCCAGGAGCCTTTCGGGAGCCACTCGTCCATGTTGAGCTGGCCGAAGCCGTACTTGAGGCGAAGAGCGTAGCTGCCGGAGAGTGTTCCCGCCGCATCGGTCACACGCACGACGTCCGGCGTGATGCGGAACGAGAACAGGTGATGGAGCTGGCCGGTGACGTTGATGTACGCGCGCGAGACGTTGAAAGAGTTCGGGTTGTAGTCGCTCCCATCGGCGTTCTTGGCGGTGGGCGAGTCCGTGTACGTGTAGTCGGCGAAAAGAGTGAACCCGACCTTGATCGAAGGCGTGTCGTCCGGCGGCACGTAACCGGCGGCGGGAGTGACCTGGGCTGAGGCGGCGGGCACGAGCGCGCTGATGACCGCTCCGATCGCGACCGCGAGAATGGCGCGACGGGCGCCGATCGTCCGTTTCGGCATTGAGAGTCCTCCTTTTTTCGGGAAGGACTCTCCGGGAGGGCGATCAAGGCGACGCGTGCGTCAGGTAAAACCTGTGTGAAGTTGAAGTCCGCAGATGGAGGGTGAGGAAGTCGTTGAGGCGCGATCAGATGTGCACAGATTTCCGTGCATCGTTTTCCCGCGAGGACCGCGAGAGGAACGACTTGCCGATCTCGCGGAAGACTTCCGCCGAAGGCCGCGGCCGGCGCTCGAAGGTCTCGGGATCGACGGCGAAGAGGCCGAACTTCGGGCCGTAGCCGTCGAGCCACTCGAAGTTGTCGAGGAGCGACCAGTGGAGGTAGCCCGCGACCGGCACCCCCGCGGCCTCCGCCTCGGCAAGCGCCGCGAGATGGGACCTCAGGAACGCGGGGCGGAGGACGTCGGCACCGTCCGCGACGCCGTTCTCCGTGACGAGGACCGGAAGGCCGAAGCGGCCCGCGTCGACGAGGAGGCCCGCGAAAGATGCGGGGGCGATCTCCCACCCGTTGTCGGTGAGGCCGCGCCCGTGCCGGTCGCGATACGAAAAGCCGGTGAGGATGCGATTCGCCGTCGGGAAGCGCACGTGAAGGCGCGAGTAGTAGTTGACGCCGACGAGGTCGAGGGAGCCGGGGAGCGCGTCGCGCCGGCCCTTGAAGCGCGTGAAGGGCGGGATCCAGAGACTCCAACGCCCGGTCGCGAACGCCTCGAGGAACGCGGTGTTGTAAAGCCGGCGCGCGTGCCGGGCGAGCAGCACGTCGAAGGGATTGCGGGGGCGATCCGCGGCAAAGTCCATCATGTTGTGCGCGACGCCGATCGCGGCGCCGGGCGCCTCCTGCCGGAGGACGGCCGCCGCCTCGGCGTGCGCCGCGAGGATGTGGTCGAGGGCGCGCCCCGCGGCGCGGGAGTCGGCGAGGCCGGGCGGGATCTGGCCGTCGAGAAATCCTCCGAGGAGGAGGACGAGCGGCTCGTTGAACGTGAGGTAGAGCCGCACGAGCGGAGACAGGGCGCGCGCGGTCTCCCGGGCGAAGCGCGCGAAGACGTCGACCGAAGCCGGCGAGGTCCAGGGCGTCTCCTGGTGGAACCATCGGGGGTGGGTGTAGTGGTGGAGCGTCACGATCGGCTCGAGGCCGAGCGAGACGAGGCGCTCGACGAAGCGCCGGTAGCGCGCGAGCGCCGAGGCCTCGAAGACGCCATGCCGCGGCTCGACGCGGCTCCAGGACACGGAGAACCGGAATGCGTTGGCGCCGAGGCCGGCGGCGAGCGCGGCGTCCTCCTCGTACCGCAGCCACGAGTCCGCCGCGCGCCCGCACGCGCCGCCCCTCGCGCGGCCGGCGGCTTCCCAGTCCGTCCAGTCGCATGGATCGCCGCCCTCGACCTGGTAGTGGGACACGGCGACGCCGAAGAGCCGGGGACGGTCGGAGAACGGGAAAGCGCCCACGTCGCGCCAAGATAACAGGGCTACGATACGGTCGAGACGATCAGGAATGGCGGCGAAGAACATCGCGGCGATCGACGTGGGTTCGAACTCGATCAAGCTCCTCGTCGCGCGACGCGATCCTTCGGACGGCGGCGCCTGGTCCGAGATCCTGCGCGAGAAGGAGATGGTTCGGCTCGGGCAGGAGACGCTCGCGTCGGGTTCGCTCTCGGAGGAGGCGATGGCCGACGGAGTCGACTGCCTCGTGCGGTACGCGGCGCTCGCGCGCGCGGCGGGCGCCGGCTCGATCACGGCGGTCGCGACCTGCGCGGTGCGCGAGGCCGCGAACGGGGACGACTTCGTCGAGCGCGTGCGCAAGGAGACGGGCCTGCGCCTCGCGGTGATCTCGGGCGAGGAGGAGGCGCGTCTCATCACGCGTGCCGTGCGCTCGGAGCTGCCTCCCTCGTGCGACCCGCTCCTCGTCCTCGACATCGGAGGCGGATCGACCGAGGTCGTCGTGGCGAAGGGCGACCGGATCCTCCTGGCCGAGAGCCTCGACCTCGGAGCCGTGCGCTTGACGGACCTCTTCGTCTCGTCAGACCCTCTCTCGGCGAAGGACGAGCGGCGCCTGCGACGCGCCGTGAGAAGCCGCCTCGGGCGCCTCCGCAAGCCGGTGCGCCGCGCGAAGATCAAGACCTCCGTCGGAACGTCGGGCACGATCCTCGCGGTCGCCGCGATCGCCGCCGAGCTTCGCGGGCGATCGCCCGTCGGGGCGGGCCACCGGGCCCTCGAGCGCAAGGACGTGTCGCGGATCGTGAGGCTGCTCGTGAAGTCGACCGCGCGGCAGAAGCTGCGCATCCCCGGCCTCGAGGCGGACCGCCGGGACATCGTGACCGCGGGGGCGATCCTCCTCCAGGAGCTCATGCGCGCGTTCGGCGTGGAAGACCTCCTCGTCTCGGAACGCTCTCTCCGCGACGCGCTCGTCCTCGAGGTGCCGCCGGCGGGGCGGGGACGCGGCGCGGAAGGGAACATCCGCCGCGAATCCGTTTCGCGGCTCGCCAGACGTTCGGGCCTGTCCCGGGTTCACGCGGGGCGCGTCCGGGATCTCGCTCTCGCGCTCTTCGACCAGACCCACAGCCTCCATCAGCTCACCGCTCTGGAGCGCGAGTGGCTCGAGCATGCCGCCGTCCTGCACGACATCGGCCTCTCGGTCGCCTATCCGCGCCACCACCACCATTCCCACTATCTGATCCTGCACGGCGACCTGAAGGGCTTCACGCAGGACGAGGTGGAGCTGATCGCTCTCGTGGCCCGATACCACCGCAAGGCTCCTCCTCTCGAGGCGCACGAGCCCTTCCGCGTGCTCGACCCCTGGAAGAAGCCGGTCGTCGAGAAGCTCGCGGCGCTCCTGAGAGTCGCCGACGCGCTCGACCGCACGCACCGCGGGCTCGTCAAGAGGATCCGCGTGACGTTGCGCGGCAAGCGCGTTCACCTCGCCCTCTCGGCGCACCAGGCGATGGACCTGGAGCTGTGGGCGTTGAGGAAGAAAGGCCGCCTTTTCGAGAAGACCTTCGGCGTCGACCTCGTCGCACGCGCGGTTGTCGGATAATCGTCGGGTGCTCCCCGCCCTGATCGTGTTTTTCGCCGCGCAGGCATCTTCGGTAACGCCCCCCGCCACCCCCACCGCCACGCCCGCCGTGACTCCCGCGAGGCCGGCCATGGTCGTCAGGCCGACCCCCGTGCGGGCTGCGGATCCCTACCGGCCGCGGGGACTCTCGGAGATCGCGCGCGACCGCCGGCTCGGCCGCCTCTCGGGCGGCGGCGCCCCCGTGGTCACGACGCCCGAGCCCGAGCCGGTGCCGTCCGGAGCGCCTTCGGCCCGCCGCCCGGGCCCCGTGCGGGTGGAGGACGTTCAGGACAATGGCGCCGTGACGGACGGCACCGTCTCCGTCTACGGCACGGTCCGCAACACCGGCCGCGTGCCGGCGTGCCGGGTCAGGATCTTCCTGAGGCTTTACGACGATCACGGAGTCCTGCTGTCGACGGCGGAGACGACGACCGACCTCAAGATCGTCGGGCCGGGCGAGGCGGTCGCCTTCGGAGGAACCATCAGGGCCCCGGCTGGGCTGCGCGGCTCGCGCGAGCGGAAGCCGGATACGCTCGTGAACGGCCCGGCCGCGACGAACTGGCAGCGCGTGGGCCGCGTCGACGCCGAGATTATCGGCGTGAGCGAGGAGTGCTCGTGAGCCTCGCCGCCTTCGCGGTCGTGTTCTTTCAAATGGCGCCGGCGGCGCCGCCCGCGACACCCACGCCGACTCCCACGTCCACGCCGGCGGCGCGCGCCCTCGCCCGACCCCGCACGCTCCAGGACGTGGCGCGCGAGCGGCGCCTGAAGACGGGCCCGGACGCGAAAGCGACGGGCGCGAAGATCACGCTCGGTCCCGCAGCCGGAGCGACGCCCGCTCCCACGCCCTCTGCGTCACCCGCGGCGGGCGCGGACGCGCCGGCCGGCGACGCGCCGAGCGCCTCGGACGTGCGCGTCGTCGCCGTCTCGAACGACGGCGTCGTCGATCAGGCCGGCCTCGTGCGCGTGTCGGGCTCGGTACGCAACGCAGGGGACCAGACGGTGTGCGGCGTCGCGATCCTCGTGAGGATCCTCGACAAGAAAGGCAACTATCTCGCGTCCGCCCAGACCGCGCCGGACGTGAACATCCTGCCTCCGAGAGAAACGTCGAGCTTCCACGCGAACGTGCAGGCTCCGCCGGGAGTACGGGGCGCGCGCGTCGACCCGGACCGCCGGGACGTCTCGGATGGAAGCACGACGATGGCGGGCGCCTGGACGCTCCTCGGCGGCACCGAGGCGAAGGTCGTGGACGCGTCCGCCTGCCCGAAGTGACGCTAGCCCGCAGACCGCTTCGCGGTCCTGATCAGGGAGGGCGGGCTAGCAGCTGCGAGTAATGGGGGAAACACGGTCGTGTTTCCC
>DATGDV010000110.1:0-3498 GCA_035310685.1 Thermoanaerobaculia bacterium | reverse complement strand
TGCAGACGGGCCCGCGTCCGGAGGTTGCGTTCGTGAACAAGCCCACGGGATGGCGCGTCGGCCTGACGTTGGCCGTCTTTCTCGGTTCGATCGGAGCGTACTGGTGGCGCGGCAACGAGGCCTTGAAAAAGTCGCCGACGGCTCCGCCCAACCCGAGGACTTCGGACGTTCTCAGGAACGGACTCAAGCTGGGGCTCGACTTGCGCGGGGGCATCCACCTCGTCATGCAGGTCAAGACGGCCGACGCGCTGCGCGTCGAAGCCCAGGACACGCTCGAGCGCCTGAAGGACGAGGGAGGCAAGAGAGGCGTCGCGGTCGTGGCGGCCGGCCCGGCCGACGGCACGGGCTTCTCCCTGAGGCTCGACGAGAAGACGGACGCCGCGAAGCTCAAGGATCTCGTGACGAGCGTCCTCCCGCCGAACGCGTGGTCCGTCGACCAGCGCGGCCGCGAGTGGAAGATCTCCTACAAGGACACCGAGCGGATCACGATCGAAGACCAGGCGACGCGGCAGGCCGTCGAGACGATCCGCAACCGTGTCGACGCCCTCGGGGTCGCCGAGCCCGTCATCCAGAGGCAGGGCAACGACCGCATCGTGGTCGAGATCCCCGGCGTGGACGATCCGAGCCGCGTCAAGGAGATCATCGGCACCACTGGCCTCCTCGAGCTGAAGCTCGTGGACGACCGCGGGGGACCGTACCCGTCCATGGACGGCGCGCGCGCGGCGTACGGCGGCACGGTTCCCGACGACCTCGAGGTCGTCGAGGGCTTCAACGAGGACGCCGACGCCCGCACGCGCACCCCCGTGTGGTACGTCCTGAAGCGCGCCGCCGCCGTCACCGGCCGCGACCTGAAGAACGCTCGGGTCGACCGCGACAAGTTCAACCAGCCGGCCGTCATGTTCTTCCTGAACGCCGGGGGCGCCGCGAAGTTCTCGAAAGTCACGGGCGACAACGTCGGCAAGCACCTCGCGATCGTCCTCGACAAGCGCGTCCAGTCCGCGCCCGTGATCAACAGCCAGATCAAGGAGAGCGGCATCATCGAGGGAAACTTCACGGCGGAGAAAGCGGACGCCCTCTCGCTGGTTCTGCGCTCGGGCGCGCTCCCGGCCGAGATGATCATCCTCGAGGAGCGCACGGTCGGGCCGTCGCTCGGACTCGACTCGATCAAGAAAGGCATCCTCGCCTCGATCGTCGGGATGATCTGCTGCTTCGTCGGGGTCATCGTCTACTACCGCCTCGCGGGTCTCAACGCGACCCTCGCGCTCATCCTGAACGCCGTCATCCTCCTCGGGGCGATGGCCTACATCAACGCGACGCTCACGCTGCCGGGCATCGCGGGCTTCATCCTGACGATCGGCATGGCCGTCGACTCGAACGTCCTGGTTTTCGAGCGCATCCGCGAGGAAATGGACAACGGCAAGGCCCCGAAGGCGGCCATCGACCTCGGCTTCAAGCGCGCCTGGGGGACGATCGTCGACACCCACGTCACGACGATCTCCGCCGCCCTCTTCCTGTTCCAGTTCGGGACCGGGCCCGTCAAGGGCTTCGCCGTCACGCTCGTCATCGGCCTCCTCGCCTCGGTCTTCACTTCGGTCTTCGTGTCGCACCTCCTGTTCGACCTGATCTACGGGCCGAAAGAGCGCGTCGAGACCCTGTCCATCTGAATCGGAGAATCGCGTGCGTCTCTTCCACAAAACGAACATCGACTTCCTGAGGATCAAGTGGATCTGCATTTCGCTGTCGATTCTCTCGATCGTCGTCGGCACGATCTCGCTCGTCGCCAAGCGCGGCCCGAACCTCGGGATCGACTTCACGGGCGGCGCCCAGATCGTCTACGCGTTCTCGACGACTCCCGACGAAGACCAGATCCGCAAGATCGTCGAGGCCGCGAACGTCAAGGTCGTCTCCGTCCAGCGCTTCGACAAACCGGAGAAGAACGAGGTCCTCCTGCGCGTCCCGCTCGAGAAGAAGGAAGGGCGCGATCTCTCGAAGGAAGTCACGACGGCGCTCACGAAGGCTCTCTTTCCGAAGGGGTCGGACGCTGCGGCGTTCGACCTGAACCTGAATGGCGGCGACACCCTTCTCGCCAAGCTGATCGCCGACGATCCCGAGAAGCTCTCCACGCGTCCCGCCGCAGACCCCAAGGTGGAGTACGGCCGCGAGGCGCAGGCCATCATCTCCACGCGCTCCGAAAAGGGCCTCTTCGCCTCCGTGGACGAGGCCGCCAAGACGCCGGGCGTGTCGCCCGCCGTCGCCGACTGGCTCAGGGCGAAGACGGTCGCGGGCCCGTTCACGCTGCTCTCGGCCGAGAACGTCGGCCCCCAGGTCGGAAAGGACCTGAGGGAGAAGGGCATGTGGGCGATCCTGTTCTCCTGGGGCGCGATGCTCATCTACATCGCGTGGCGCTTCCGCTCGGCGTCCTTCGGCACCGCCGCCGTCGTGGCGCTCATTCACGACACGTGGACGACGCTCGGCCTCTGCTCGATCCTGAACGTCGAGATCTCGCTCACCGTCGTCGCCGCGTTCCTCACGCTGATCGGCTACTCCGTGAACGACACCGTCGTCGTGTTCGACCGCATTCGCGAGAACCGCGAAAAGTCGAAGCGCACGCCGCTCACCGAGCTCGTGAACCACTCCATCAACCAGACGCTCTCGCGGACGGTCCTCACCTCCGTGCTCACGTTCGTGGTCGTCGTCGTCCTCTTCTTCCTCGGCGGCGAGGTCCTGCGCGGGTTTTCGTTCGTGATGATCGTCGGCATCATCGTCGGGACGTACTCGTCGATCTTCATCGCCGCCCCCCTCGTCGTCGTATGGGAGGAGTGGAAACAGAAGCGAGCCGAGAAGAAGCCCCGACCCGCGCCCGCGCCCACGAAAGGCGGCAAGGCGGCGGCCGCGAAGGCGAGACCCTGACGCGCGCGGCGCGGCCCGCGGCGCGGTAGAACGTACCAGCGTCCGCGAGGGGCGCCCTTCTTGCATGATTCCGGCACCGGGAAGAATCCTCACGTGCTGGTGATCTTCACCGACCTGGATGGCACTCTCCTCGAGGAGGACGGCTCGCTCGCGCCGGAGGCGCGGGCGGCCGTGGGCGACCTCCGGACGCGAGGAGCCCGCGTCGTCCCGCTGACGAGCAAGACGCGCCGCGAGCTCTCTCGCTGGCTCGACGTTCTCGGAGGCGAGCGATGGGGTGCGTTCGAGAACGGCGCGGGGATTCTGACGGCGGGTATCCCGAGAGCAGAAGACCGGGAGATTCCTAGACAGGGGGAGAGGGAGGCCGAGATTCTGCCCGCTGCCGTCCCTCTGCCCGAGCTGCGCCTCGCCCTCGACGCGCTCCGCCGGCAGACCGGCCTTCCGCTTCTCTCTTTCGAAGAAATCCCCGACGCCGACTGGGTACGCCTCACCGGCCTCCCGCTCGACCACGCGGCCGCGGCGCGCGCCCGGGAGTTCGACCTTCCGTTCATCGTCTCCGACGGCGCCGCCGCCGCGCTTTCGTCCGCGACG
>DATGDV010000109.1:0-2333 GCA_035310685.1 Thermoanaerobaculia bacterium | reverse complement strand
GACCTTCACGAGGCGGGAAAGCGCGCTCCGCCCCCGCACGCCGTCAGCCGGCCTTCGGAGGCTTTTTCGCCTGCGCCTCGTGCCACGCGGCGAGGACGGCGGCTTCGCGGTCGGCCTCAAGTCCTGCGCGCATCTTGCCCGTTCGCTCCTTCGGAAGAGTCTTCCACCAGTCGAGGGTGTCCTTCGCGGTGATCTTCACGGGCCGGAACGCGAGCCCCTTCGCGACGGCGCGCGCGTTGCTCACGCGGCCGGCCCCGGCGTCCGAGCCGAGGGGAGAGGTCCACACGGGGAGATCGCTCCACTCCTCGACCTTCCGGGCCGCGAGAAACGCGGCGTCCACCCAGGTGAAGCGTGCGTCGCTTCCGCTCGCGGCCTTGCAGGCGTCGAGAACGTCGCCCATCCGAAGAGGCGCCGACGTCGCGTTGAAGACGCCCATCGTCTTCGTGTCGATCGTCTTCACGATCCACGCTCCGAGATCCCGGACGTCGATGAACTGAACGGGATCCTCCGGCTTGTCGGGCGCGAGGACCTCGCCGCCGCGAGCGACGCGGACCGGCCAGTACGTGAAACGATCCGTGCCGTCGTTCGGCCCGACGATGAGGCCGGGGCGGACGTTCGTGACGCGGCCGGGCATAGCCTCTTCGGCGGCCTTTTCGCACAGCGCCTTGAGGCCGCCGTACGTCTCCGCGGTCACCTTCTCGACCGTCGGGTCCTTCAGCTTCGCGACCGGCCCCGTCTCATCGACGCCCGGCTTGCTCAGGTCGGAATAGACCGAGATGGACGAGACGAAGACGTACTGTTTCGCGGACTTGCCGAGCAGGGCGGCGGTGTCGCGAACCTGGCGCGGGAAGTAGCCCGACGTGTCGACCACGGCGTCGAAAGCACGGCCTTCGAGCGACTTCAGGTCGCCGTTGCGGTCGCCGTGCAGCTTCTCGAGGTCGGGGAAGAGGTCCGGGCGGGTCTTTCCCCGGTTGAAGAGCGTGATCGTCCAGCCGCTCGCCTTCGCGGCCTCGACGATCGCGGGCCCGAGGAAATTTGTGCCTCCGAGGACGAGGAGGGTCTTCTTCGTCGCTGAGAACGCGGGAAATCCGCCCGCGAGAAGCCCCGCGGAAGCGGCCGTCTTCCAGAGGAAATCGCGTCTCGTCGTCATGTCTTTTCTCCAGTCCCCGCAAGATACGCGCGCGCCGGCCCGCGGTTGCGCTCTTAGACGATTCCGTCCTCCAGCATCCGGAGCAGGTAGCGGCCATAATCGCTCTTCATCCCGTTCGCGAGCCGGATCACGTCGGCCGTGGAGATCCAACCCGCCTTGTGGGCGATTTCCTCGGGGCACGCGATCTTCAGGCCCTGGCGCGCCTCGATGGCCTGGATGAAATTCGAGGCTTGGAGGAGCGCCTCGTGCGTGCCCGTGTCGAGCCACGCCATGCCGCGGCCGAGGATCTCGACGTGGAGGTCGCCGGTCTCGAGGTACGCCCGGTTCACGTCCGTGATCTCGAGCTCTCCGCGAGGCGAGGGCTGGAGCGCCATCGCGATGTCGAGCACGCGGTTGTCGTAGAAATACAGGCCGGTGACGGCGTAGCTCGAGCGCGGCTCCTTCGGCTTCTCCTCGAGGCCGATCGCCCGCCCTTTCCCGTCGAACTCCACGACGCCGTAGCGCTCGGGGTCGAGCACGCGGTACGCGAAGACGGTCGCGCCGGCCGCCCGGGACGCCGCGCGCTGGAGCATCTCCGGCAGGCCGTGCCCGTAGAACAGGTTGTCGCCGAGAGCCAACGCGACGGCGTCCTCGCCCACGAACGACCGGCCGATGAGAAACGCCTGCGCGAGGCCCTCGGGCTTCGCTTGTGTCGCATAGGAGATTCGGATTCCGAACTGGCTTCCGTCGCCGAGAAGCCGCACGAAGCCGGCCTCGTCCTCGGGCGTCGTGATGACGAGGACGTCGCGCAAGCCCGCGAGCATGAGCGTCGAGAGCGGGTAATAGACCATGGGCTTGTCGTAGACGGGGCAGAGCTGCTTGGAGACCGCGAGCGTGAGCGGGTAGAGACGCGAGCCGGAGCCTCCCGCGAGGATGATTCCCTTCACGCGCGGACTCCGTCCGGGCGCGGGGCCGTGGCGGCGTCCGCGCCAGCACGGCCGGTCCCGAGCCCGAGGCGCTCCCGTCCGTAATTGTCCTTCTGGACCAGCGCGCACCACTCCGGGTGGCTCAGATACCACTCCACGGTCCGAAGAACACCTTCTTCGAATGAGTAAGAAGGGACCCAGCCCAGCTCGCGGCAGATCCGCGAGGCGTCGATCGCGTACCTTCGGTCGTGTCCCGGCCGGTCGGGAACGAACGTCTT
>DATGDV010000108.1:0-5038 GCA_035310685.1 Thermoanaerobaculia bacterium | reverse complement strand
CTCGAGAAAATCGTTATGGACGTTGAAGAAGAACGACAGGCGGGGCGCGATCGCGGATGGGTCGAGGCCCGCCGCCTTCGCGGCCGCGAGGTACTCGAGCCCGTCCGCGAGCGTGAAGGCGATCTCCTGCACGGCCGTGGCTCCCGCCTCGCGGATGTGGTAGCCCGAGATCGAGATCGTGTTCCAGCGCGGAACGTTGTCACGGCAGAACGCGAAGACGTCCGTGACGAGCCGCATCGACGGCTTCGGCGGAAACGTATAGGTCCCCCGGGCCGCGTATTCCTTGAGGATGTCGTTCTGGATCGTGCCGGAGAGCCTCTGCCACGAGGTCCCGCGGCCCTTCGCGACGGCGAGGAGGAAGGCGAGAAGGATCGACGCGGTCGCGTTGATCGTCATGGAGATCGAGACCTTGTCGAGAGGGATTCCGGCGAGCAGCGTCTCCATGTCCTCGAGAGACGCCACCGGAACGCCAACCTTTCCGACCTCGCCGCGCGCGAGCACGTGGTCCGAGTCGTAGCCGATCTGGGTCGGGAGGTCGAAAGCCACGGAGAGGCCCGTCTGCCCCTGCTCGAGGAGGAACCGGTACCTCTGATTCGACTCCTTCGCGCTGGAGAAGCCTGCGTACTGCCGCATCGTCCAGAGCTTCGTGCGATAGCCGCCGGGAAGGGAGCCGCGCGTGAACGGCGAGGCCCCCGGAGGAGGCGGTGCCCACCCGGGCGGGACGTCCTCCGGGCCGTAGACGGCCCGGAGCGGGAGGCCGGAAGACGTCGTGATCGTGGAATCGCTCATGCTCGCGATGCTAAGCTCGCGGCTACGGGGTTTGAAAGTGCGGCTTCACCTCGCGCCCTGGTTTCTCCTTCTGCCCCTTCTCGCGACGCCCCTCCCGGCAGCCGAGGATCCCGTCCTACAGACTCTCGTCGCGGTCAAGGCCGCGTACCGCGCGAAGCACTGGGCCGAGGCCGACCTCGAGCTGCGCCATCTCCTCGAGCTCGCGGTCGCTCCCGAGCGCGAGCCGGCCCTCCCGAGGATCCTTCCCGCCTATCACTTCTATGCGGCGGCCGTCGCCTGGGCGCTGAAGGACGAAGACCGGGCGCGCAGGGAGCTCGCCCGCTTCTTCGAGTTCCAGCCCGATGCCACGATCGACCCCGGCCTCTACCCGAAGCGCTACTGCGCTTTCTTCGACGCCCAGCGCACCGCCGCCGCCCGGGCGGCCCCCCCCGCTCCGGCCGCCGCCGGTCCGCCTCCGAACCTCTCGACGATCGCGGCCGACGAGACGACGGTGCCGCCTTACACCGGCGACACGGAATGGCCGAAGACCGCCGTCCGGCACCTCCTGACCGAGGCGGAGAAGAAGGAATTCGCGAGTCTCACGGACGACGCCTCGCGCCGGGAATGGGTCTTGCGGTTCTGGAAGAAGTTCGATCCCGACCCGTCGACGCCGGAGAACGAGTACGAGCTCGAGTTCTACCGCCGCGTGCAGTACGCCGACGCCGCGTACTCCACGGAAAGCGTCCGGGGTTGCCTTTCGGATCGCGGACGGGTGCTCCTCGTCCTCGGACCTCCGTCGTACGTCGGGAAGATGCCCCTCTTGAGGTCGAACGACATCATGACGAGCCTCAAGACCACGGAGCCCGTCATTCGCACGAGCCCGAGTGGCGGGGCCTCCATCGTGCGCGTGCCGACGACGAATCGGGGGAAGGTGACGCCGGGCGACGTCGAAGGCGATGTCGAGGTCTGGTATTACCGCTCGGACCGCATCCCGAAAGGGCTCCCGTTCCGCGATCTCGAATATCGGTTCTACACGAAGGAAGGCTATGGAACCGGCGTCTTCCAGAAGGACGCCCGGGAACTTCTGGCGCTCCAGAAGGCGACGCGCCTCCTCCGAACGGGAGGCTGAGATCCGGCGCGCGGGCCGGCTTCGTGTCAAACTCGCCTGAGCAGTGGCACGCACGCTCAGCGGAAACCTGGACACGTTCTCGCTCGCCGATCTCCTTCAGTGGCTGGAGATCAACGCTCTCTCCGGCCGCGTGACGGTCTGGCGCGGGGAGGTCCTGCGCACGATCGATCTCAAGGGCGGCGCGATCGTCTTCGTGTCCTCCTCCCTGCCGAACGAGCGTCTCGGCGTCTACCTGACGCGCCGCAAGGTGCTGTCCGAGGCATCCGTCTACGAGCTTCTCGCCGAGAGCTTCGCGACCGGCAAGAACCTCACGCGGCTCATCCTCGAGCGCGACCTGCTCGGCCGCGAAAAGCTCGCGGAGGCGGTCGAGGGGCTCGCGATGAAGATCCTTCTCGACCTCTTCCATTGGGCGGGAGCCTCGTTCGAATTCGACCCGCTCTTCAAGATCGAGGACCTGATCCGGATCCACCTCTCCCTGCGCGGGCAGGTCCTCGCGTTTCACGGCGCCAAGTCGGTGGACGACTCGCGCGTGAACCTGGGCGCGGCCGCGGCCGGCGACGAGACCGGCGCCCGCTGGGAGAAGGAGTTCAAGCCCGACGCTCTCGCGGCCATGTTCTGGGAGATTCTCGAAGGCCTGTCCGGCGAGGCTCCTCCGCCCGCGGCCCTCCGCGCGGCGTTCCAGGGATTCACGTCCTTCGCGAACCGCGTTCACAAACGGCTGCGCGAGCCCCCGCGTCTCTTCCCGATCTACGACGACACCGGAACGATGCTGAGAACGGCCCTCGACGAGAACGCGCCGGCCGAGCGAATCGTGCAGATCGCCGCCCTCGACCCGTTCCTGACGATCGACCTCCTCTACCTCGCGAACTCGCTTCGCACGGAGCCGACGGAGCTCATCGGCACGGCCCGGGAAGCGGTCCGGGTCGTGGGAGCGCCCGCGATCCGGCGCTTCACCGGCCTCCTCGCGGACACGGGCTCCCCGAAAGTCCCGTCCGACGAGAAGATGGAGCGCGTGGTGAGGCGCTCGGCACTGTCCACCGCGGTGGCCGGCTCGCACCTCGCCGAGGATCAGGGGTTCGAGCGGGAGGATGCGTACACGCTCGGGCTACTCGAGCCGCTCGGCAGTTACGAGCTTCTCAAGCTGTTGATCTCGGTGGCTTTCCCTCCCGGTCCGATCCGCGCGGGCGCCCTCTCGCGCTTCCGGGCCGCCGCGGGCCGCGTGCTGGCCCGAAAGTTGAATCTTCCCCAGGCAGTCGAGGATGTCCTCGGCTCGAGCGGACGGGTCACCACCAGGAGCCCGGCCGCCGAAAAACTGATCTTTCTCGCCAAGCAGGCCGCCCCCTCCGAGCAGATCGGGCAGGAGTGGACGAGCGACGACCCGAGGCTCACCGAGCAGGTCGTGGCGCTGACGGCGCGCCCCGAGCGGAGCGACGTCATCTCCCGGGATGCGGCCATGCTGCGCGAAATCCTCCAGCTCTGAACGACACGCCCCACTCGAGGTCACTCATGCACGTCGGACTCCCTTCGCGGCACGTCCTCGCCATCCTCCTCCTCTCCACACTCGCGTCCGTCACGCCGGCGCGGGCCGCCGACGTCCCGGCCCGGATCCCGGGCGTCCGCGCCGCGGTCGACGTCACCGTGATGGACCTCGACGTGATCGCGACGGGGAAAGACGGCCGGAACGTGCCGGACCTCACACGCGCCGAGATCTCCGTGACGGTGGACGGGAAGCACCTTCCGCTCGACTATTTCGCACGGGTGGAAGCAGGCCAGCTCCACGGCCCAGATCTCGCGACCGCGTCGCCGGACTTCATCCTCGAGACGACCGCGGCGGGCCCCGACCGCTACGTGCCGCGCCAGTTCCTCGTGTTCTTCGACGACGAGCATCTCCTCCCGTCCGACCGCAAGCGGGTCCTCGAAGGCCTTCGTGATTTCGTCACCCGGCTTTCCCCGTCGGACAGCATGGCCATCCTGTCGTACAACGTCTCGTCGCACGTCATCACGCCGTTCACCAATTCGAAGGAGAGCCTTCTCGAAGGCCTTTCGCGCCTCGAGAAGATCGCCCCGCGCGGGCTCTTCTGGGATTCCCAGTACCGCCAGGACCTCGGCCTCGCGAGGCGCCAGCGCCGCAGGTCCTCGGCCGACGCCATCATCCGGAGCTACAGCGAGCAGATCCGGAGCCGCGAGAAGGGCACGCTGGACGAGCTCAGGCGCGCGTTCGCCGCGCTCGCGGCGCGCTCCGGAAAGCGCGTGGCGTTCTGGGTCTCGAGCGGGATCGAACTGCGGCCGGGCCAGACGCTCGCGCAGGCCCTCTCGACGAACTCGCTGAGCCAGTTCGACTACACGCTCGCCGAGGAGTACCAGGCTGCCGTCGCCGAGGCGAATCGATCGGGGATCACCGTGCACGCATTCGACGCGCGCGGCCTCGCGACCGACGTGGACGCCTCCGAGGCCGAGGCGCCCGTCGTGTCCCCGTTCCTGGCCGATGCGAACCGCCGCGAGGCGCTCGCGGGCCTCGCCGAAGAGACGGGCGGAATCTTCGTCGTGAACCACAACACGTTCAGCCGCTCCCTCGAGCGCATCTACCAGGAATCGGCCAGCTATTACTCGATCGGAGTCACGCTCACGGCTCTCGACCCGAAGAAAACCGATCACTCCGTGCGCGTCACGACGACGCGTCCCGGCGTGACGCTCCGCACGCGACGCGGTTACGGCGCGAAGACCGCGGACGCGAGCGCCGGCGACCGGATGGAGCTCGCGCTCGTGACGCCGGACGCGAGCGGCGAGTTCCCCGTCTCGCTCGCGATCGGTCCCCCGAAGAAGGGCGGCGGCATCGGGCGCCGCATCTCGCCGTTCAAGGTTTCCGTCCCGCTCTCGGCCTTCAATTTCCTCGACGACAGCGGCAGGAAGAAGGCGGTCGTGGACATCGCGCTCGCGGCGGTGGAGGACAACGGCGCGCGCTCGAACGCGGTCCCGGATCGCAAGACGATTCTCGTGGACGCGGCTGCCCTCGCGAAGGCCGGGGAAGAGCCGTTCGTTTATGAGGGCGAGGTCAAGTCGCGCAAGGGCAACATGCGCTTCGTCGCGACGGTGCGCGACGTCTCGACGAACCGCATCGGAATCGGCTCGGCAAGCGTGAGG
>DATGDV010000107.1:0-1920 GCA_035310685.1 Thermoanaerobaculia bacterium | reverse complement strand
GGACACCCTGGTGGGCGCGATCCTGAAACGCCTTTCCTACGGCCGGCGCGACGGCGTCGCCGTGATCGCCGAAGGGCTCGTCGAGGGGCTCGACCCCTCGGAGCTCCAGAGCCTGAAGGACGTCGAGCGCGACACGCACGGGAACGTCCGCATCGCGGAGGTGAACATCGGCGAGATCCTGAAGGTCGCGGTCCAGCAGAGGCTGAAGGAGTTCGGGATCAAGACGACCATCGTCGCCAAGAACATCGGCTACGAGCTGCGCTGTGCCGATCCGATCCCGTTCGACCTCGAGTACACGCGGGATCTCGGCTACTGCGCGACGAAGTGCCTTCTCTCGGGCGGCCACTCCGTGATGATCTCGATGCAGGGCGGCCACTTCGTGCCGATTCCGTTCGAGGCGCTGATCAACCCCGCGACCGGCCGGGCGAAGGTCCGCATGGTGGACATTCACTCCACGCGCTACGCGATCGCGCGGCGGTACATGCTCCGCCTCCGCCGCGACGACTTCGAGGACCCCCACGAGCTCGCCAAGTTCGCGGCCACGGCGGACATGTCGCTCGCGGACTTCCGCAAGGAGTTCGAATACCTCATCGAGTGGGAGCTGCCGCCGCTCGTCTTCGGGTCAGAGCCCGAGGGCGGCGTGCGCGAGAAGCACGGCGTCGTGATCGGGCTGGACCCGGCGCCCTAGTCGCGAAGACCCGCTCACAGTCGCTTCGAAACTCCCTTCGATCGTGAGATCGCCGGGGGGCTGTTCACCTCGCTTCGATCACGAAGTCGTCGAACGCGATCACGGAATCGGCCTTCGTCCAGAGGCCGACCTTGCCGGCTTCCTTGAACGTTTCGTCTTTGGCGTCGAGGACCTTCTTGCCGTCGAACCAGACCGTGAAGTGGTCGCCCTTCGCCTCGACCTTCAGCGTGTGCCACGCGTTCGTCGCGACCTTCGTGCCCTTGTTCTGAAAGGAGCGCCGGTTGCCCTTCACGACGTGGTAGATCGTGCAGTTGTCCTCGTCGGCGTTGCAGCGGGTTACGTAGTAGTTGTTCGCGTCCTGGTAGCGCCAGACGAGACCGAAGCCCTGGTCCACCTCGCCGGAGAGGGGCTTCGCCCGGACGCTCAGCGTCACATCCTTGTACGTCCCGTCCTTCACGACGGCGAGGGGGAAGCGGTAGTCCGTCTTGTCCGCGCTCTCCTGCACGAGCACGCGGTTACCCGGCTTGTCCTTGTCGTCCCTCACGACCCACTTCCCCTCGGCGCCGCCGCCGGTGCGCGCGAACTCGAAGCCGGCCGGCGCGGATCCCACCACATCGGAGTCGAAGTTGATGGTCTTCGCGTTCGTAGCGGGAGCCTGGCCGTACGAGCTCCACGAGAGAACGGCGAGCGTTGCAAGCGCGAGGGCGGCCGAGGATGTCTTCACGATCGTCTCCCTTCCTGTTCGGTGTTTCGTGTGGACCCTTGAGAACCCGTTTCGTCGGCCACACGGCGGCGGAGATGCGCATAGAGCGAGTCATAGACGAAGGACGCCCGATCCAGAATCGCGGTGTCGTCGGGCGCGACGTCGGTGAAGCCCTGACTGATCGCCCAAAGGCCGGCGCACTCCGGCGCGATGCCGATCTCGCGCGGGAAATCCGCCCCGTGGACGATCGTCGCGAGAGCCCGGAGTGCTCCGTCTCCCGCGAGCCGCTCCTCGACGAGCTGCTCGAACGAGCAACGACCCTTCTCGTCACGGTGCGGGTATCGCACCCCGGGCGCGTCGAACCCGAGCGCTCCCTCGCGTTCCTGGACGCGCGCGACGTCTTCGGGCTCGACGAACAGGATCTCCGCTTCGGGATCGAGGAAACGCCGGATGAGCCAGCCGGTCGCCGTCCGGTTCACGTGGATCCTTTTTCGCGTGACCCACTTCATGGGCGCCCCCGGGTCGCATT
>DATGDV010000106.1:0-6875 GCA_035310685.1 Thermoanaerobaculia bacterium | reverse complement strand
ACGGCCATCGCGGTCCCGTTGATCCCGGCGCCCGCCGAGAAGTACACGACGATGAAGCTGTAGAAGACGTTCCCGAGCGTGTCGAAAGCGAGGCTCGGGTCAGAGCCGAAGTCGATGCCGTTCGCCCCGATGGCCGGCGGGAGCGGCAGGTCCACGCCGCCCCACGTCGCGCCCCCGTCCGCCGAATGGTAGCCGCGCATCGGCAGCCGGAAGATCTCGTTCGAGCCCGCCGCGAGAACGCTCGTGTTGGTCGGATCGATCGTGATGTACGTTTCGCTCTGGGGCCCGCACTCATTCGAGACGTCGACGTTCGAGCCGACCGACAAAGACGCCGTCGGGCCGCCACCCACGGTCGGCCCGTTGTGGAGGATGTACTGATATTTGTCCCACCACAGAGGATTCCTGGAGTCTTTCTGTGCAGCCGCGGGAAGCGAGGCGGCCAGGGAAAGAACGGCGACGGACGCGAGGACAACCATCTTCCGCATGCGCGATCTCATCTCGTGCCTCCTTCCGGGCAGGCCACAGGGCACCGTCCCGGGCCGGCGGGATTCTATTCCGGTGTTTTCGCAACGGGAAACAGAGTCTCAATCGCCTCGGCCTCCGGCCCCGTACAATCTCCTGAATGTCAAGCTCCGGCGGCCTCCGCGCGCTCATCCTCGCCGGGGGGAGCGGCACGCGGCTGTGGCCGCGCTCGACGGACGAGCGGCCGAAGCCCTTTCTCGCCCTCACGGGCGGCGAGTCGCTTCTCAAGGAGACGTTTCGGCGTGCGTCCGCCCTTGCCGGAGCCGGCGACGTCTACGTATCGGGACGCGCCGCGCACGCGCCGCTCCTCGCCGCCGAGCTGCCCGAGGTGTCACGGTCGCGATTCGTCCTCGAGCCGGTGCGTCGAAACACCGCGCCCGCGGTCGCGCTCTCGGCGCTCGTCGCCTCGGAGGACGCCCCGGACGCCGTTCTCGCGGTCCTGCCGTCCGACCAGGCCGTGCGCGACGAAGCGGCGTTTCTCGCCGCGCTCCGGACGGCGGCGAAAGCGGCTCGGACGCAGGACGCGTTCGTGACGCTCGGGATCCCGCCCACCCGGCCCGAGACCGGATTCGGCTACATGGAAGTCGAAGAACGAGAAGAGAAGATTTCTGCTGGAGAGGAAGAAAAGAGGGGACACGAGAAGGGGACCGGGGAACCGAAGATTTCTGAGAATGGGAAGAGGGACGGGAACCGCGGATCGGTACAACGCGTCGTGCGCTTCGTGGAGAAGCCGAGCCTCGCGCGCGCTGAGGAGTTCCTCGCCTCCGGCCGTTTCTTCTGGAACGCCGGAATCTTCGTATTCCGGGCCTCGTACCTCTTCGAAGAAATGGAGCGGGTGTGTCCCGATATTCTGAACGTCGCGCGCCGCGCGCAAACGGCCCGACGAGCGGAAGACTCATTCACGTTCGAAGAAATCCCTTCTTCGGCCTCCTCCTCGCTGTTTGCAGAAATATTCTCTTCTTCCCGGTCTGTCTCCCTCGACGTCGCCGTCATGGAGAAGGCCAGGCGCGTGCTGGCCGTCCCCTGCGCATGCGGCTGGAGCGACCTCGGCTCGTGGGAGGCCGTCTTCGAATTCCGGGGCGGCGCGCCCGGCAGGAACGTCCTCGAGGGACCCGCCGCCGTGGTCGAGGGATCCGGCAACCTCGTTCTGGCCGACGGGCGGCCCGTGCGCGTCGTCGGCCTTTCGGACGTCGCCGTCGTGGACTCGCCCGACGGCATTCTCGTCATGCAAAGAGGCGCGTCCGACGCCCTCCGCAGGAGCGTGGAGGAAGGTCTTTCGCGATGACCGACACTCGATCGCCTTCGGCGGCGAACGCGCCCACCGGGACCATCCTCGCGTCTCTCGGACGGCTCGTCGCGACCGTGCGAATGGCGTACCGCGGTCCGGCGGCGGCGGTGGAGGACGCGGTCGTGTGTCTTCTCGCGCGCGGCCATCTCCTGATCGAGGACGTCCCGGGCGTCGGCAAGACGACGCTCGCCTCGGCGCTCGGCAAAGCGCTCGGCGTCGGCGTCCACCGCGTGCAGTTCACGCCGGACACGCTGCCGTCCGACATCCTCGGCCTGACGGTCTTCAACGTGCGGACGCAGGAGTTCGAGTTTCACCCGGGACCCGTGTTCACGCCGGTGCTCCTGGCCGACGAGATCAACCGCGCGACGCCGAAGACGCAGGCGGCGCTCCTGCAGGCGATGAGCGAGCGCTCCGTCTCCTCCGACAGCGTCACCCGGCCGCTTCCCGAGCCCTTTCTCGTGCTCGCGACGCAGAACCCGGTGGAGTATCTCGGCACGTATCCGCTCCCCGAGTCGCAGCTCGATCGCTTCCTCATGCGCATCTCGCTCGGCTATCCCGCCCCCGAGGACGAGCGGCGTCTTCTCCTTTCGGGCGGCGCGGACCGTGTCCTGGCGTCACTCGCGCCCGCGCTCTCGCTCGAGGAGCTGGCTGCGGCGCAGGCCGCGACCGAGCGTGTCACCGTGGCCGACAAGCTCATGGATTACGTGCTCGCGATCGTGGCGCGCACCCGGAACGGCAAGGACCTGCTCCTCGGAGTCTCGCCGCGCGGCTCGCAGGGCTTTTTCCGCGCGGTGCAGGCGCGGGCGCTCGTTTCGGGCCGGCCGTACGCCACCCCCGACGACGTCAAGCGCATCGCGGTCGCCACGCTCGCGCACCGGGTCCTCGCCTCGCAGCCTGGAGCGTGGGACGGGGGAGGAAGCGGACGGCGGGAGCGCGACGCGATCCAGCGCATCCTCGACGAGACGCCCGTTCCCCTGTGAGTCCGTGGAACTTTCCCCGCGCCTGAAGAAGCTCTTCCACCCGGGGATCCTCGTCCGGGTCACGAACCTCGGGCTGGGCTTCATCCTTCTGACGCTGGTCGTGGCGGTGGCCGCGACGAACACCGGCAACAACGGCCTCTACATCCTGGTGTCGCTCTTCCTCGGGGCGCTCGTCGTTTCGGGGGTCGTCTCGCGCCGCAACGTGGAGTACGTCTCGGTGGAGCTGGAAGGCCCGGCGGAGATCTTCGCCGGTGTGCCGGTCCGTTTCACGCTCCGGCTCACGAATCTCGGGCGCTTTCCCCGGCGCGCTTTGCTCGTGAAGATCTCCAGCGCCTCGGCCCCGATCCTGTTCGGCCGGCTCGATTCCGGGCGCGCCGTCGAGCGCGGAGTGGACCTGGTGTTCCCGAAGCGCGGCCTCAGGTCCGTCGAGTCGCTTCTTCTCTACAGCGGCTACCCGATCGGCCTCTTCCGCAAGGGCCGCGTTCATCCGCTCGAGGACGAACGCCTCGTCTACCCGGCCCCGGCGGCCGTGCCCTACGTCCCTCCCGACCCGCGTGAAGCCGAGGGCGGAGATCCGCGCGACCGGCGCAGAGGGCGCGGAGCAGAGATCCGCAATCTCCGGGACGCGGGCTTCGGGGACGATCCGCGGGACGTTCACTGGCCCCAGACGGCGCGCCAGGGAAAGTTCATCGTCAAGGAGCGCGCCTCCGAGGAAGGTCGCGACGCGCTCGTCGCGCTCGACACGCATCGGCCGCCGAACGCGGACGCCAAATGGAACGAGGCTTTCGAGCGCTCCGTCTCCGAAGCCGCGGGGCTCGCGCTGCGCCTCCTCGCGCGTGGAAGCCGTGTGGGCCTTCTGCTCGGAGGCTCGGTGGTCCCGCCGGGGTCCGGCCCGGCGCACCGCCGCGGCCTGCTGCGCGCTCTCGCCCTCGTCGAGCCGGACCGCGATCGGGCTCGGCCGGCGGCGATTCCCGCCTCGGTGGCCGTCTATCGCGCGGGGCGCGGGCCGGAGAGAGCCGCGTGAGCGCGAACGGGGCCGTCGTGACGCCGCCAGAGGAGCCGATCCCGTTCCTCAAAGAGCGGCTCCTCGCGCTGGGGTCGCTCGCGCTTCTCGCTCCCGTCCCACTCTTCTTCAGCAGCGCGCTTGAGCTTGCCGTTCTGCTCGTCTACCTGGGCATGCTCGCGCTCTTTCTCCTGCGCGTGCGGAGGGGGCGCGTGCCCAGGCTCTCGAACCGCGCCCTGAATCTCGCGGGGCTGCTCTACCTTCCCGTGATCGTCGCCGACGTGCGCTTCGGGAGCCAGACGCTCCTGAAGACGATGCTCCACCTCCTTCTCTTCACGACACTCTTCAAGCTCTCCGCGATCCGGAAGGAGCGTGACCTCTCGCTCGCCCTCGTCCTGTCGGGCATGCTGTTCGTCGCGTCCGTCTCGACTTCCTTCCACTATTCGATCCTCCTCTATGTTCTCCTCGTCGCGTTCGTCGGCTGGACGGTTCTCGTCAAGTGGGCCCTGTGGCGCGACCTCACCGCGGCCCCGGAGGAATGGAGCCGCGACCGCGCGGCGCGCGAGCTGCCGGGCCGCGGCCCGCTCTTCAGCTCGGTGCTGTCCACGGTGCTGATTTCCGTGCCGCTCTTCCTGTTCCTCCCGCGTCTCAAGACTCCGTACGTCAAGGGCGCCGAGGCCGGGAGAGAGATCACGACGGGGTTCTCCGAGAGCGTGGATCCGGACCTGTTCGGCGCGCTCAAGCAGAACGAAAGGGTTCTCCTGAGGATCACGAGCGAGGAGCCGCTCGGCGAGGGGGCGGCCGCCGTCCTGAGGCTGCGCACGCTGGCGCTTTCGCGCTGGGAGGGCGGCGTCTGGAAGAAGCCGCTCGAACGCGGAGTCGCCATCGCGCGCGCGGGCGGCGGGGCTCTCGTTCCCCTCACGTCACGCGAGCCCGCGGTGGCGGGAAGCACCGCGATGACGATCGACCTCACGCCGATCCAGACCCGCAGTCTCCCCTATCCGCTCCTCGGCAGCGCGCTGCGCCTCTCGGAAGGCTCGTTCCGCAATCCCAGCCTCGCGTACGTCGAACGGGACACCGCCCGCAACGCTCGCCTGCCGTTCGAGCCGGACC
This sequence comes from Thermoanaerobaculia bacterium, assembly GCA_035310685.1. Lineage (GTDB taxonomy): Bacteria > Acidobacteriota > Thermoanaerobaculia > UBA5066 > UBA5066 > Fen-183. The sequence continues at coordinate 1,969 of DATGDV010000106.1, read as the reverse complement.
GCACGATTCAGTACACGGCTCTCTACGGGACGCGTCCGGTCCCGGACCTCGAGCCCGGCGACGTGGTCGAGGCCGGAAGGGCCGCGGGCTCGGGCGCGTTGCGCGCGTTCGCGCTCGAGACTCTGGCGGGCCTCGATCCCGCCGCCGATCCCGAAGCCGCGGCCCGTGCGGTCGAGGCGACTCTGCGGAGCTGGGAGTACGAGCTGGACCTCAAGCCGCGCGGCCCGCACGCCGTCGAGGACTTCGTCGCGAATCGGCGCAGGGGCCATTGCCAGACGTTCGCGACGGCGATGGCGCTCCTGCTCCGGGAAGTGGGCGTCCCCACGCGGTTCGTGACCGGCTTCCTCGGCGGGGAGATCGGCGCGTTCGGGCGATACGTCCTCGTCCGCGGGCAGAACGTCCACGCGTGGGTCGAGGTCTGGTGCGGGCCGTCGAAGGGCTGGGTCACGTTCGACCCGACGCCCTTCCAGGGACAGCCGAGGCTCGAGCGCGTCCCGGTCTCGCAGCGCCTGCGGCAGGTCACCGACGGACTGGAGTTCTTCTACGACCGCTTCATCCTCTCGTTCGGCCAGGGCGATCAGGTGGAGCTCCTGAGGAAGATCCGCGAAAGTGCCGGTGGAGCGCTCGACGCCCTCCGCCGCGCCGGCGGGACGACGCGCCTGCCTTCGGGACCGGCGGCCGGCGTCGCAGGCGGGTTGCTGGTTCTCGCGCTCGTCTTCCTCGGGCGACGCCTGCGCGGCGTGCGCTGGGGGGCGCGCGGTCTCGCGCCCGCCTCGGCCGCGTACCGCCGCCTTCAGAGGGCTCTCCATCGCGCCGGGGCGCCGCTCACGCCGGCGTCGGTCCCGGGCGAGACCCTCGCCGCCGCAATGGCGCTCGGCCCCCGTGCGGCCCGCCCCGCGGAGGCGATCGTCCGTGCCTACGTCCGCGAGTCCTTCGGCGGGCTCGCAACCCGGGAAGGAGAGGAAGCCCGGTTGCGGGCGCTTCTCGACGAGTTCCGCGATGCCGCGAGACGGGTCCGGGCGCAATGATTCAAATTGGGGATATCCTTACCACACGGGTCAGGCTCTTCTCTGATGCGAGTGGAGGAATGAGATGAAAAAGACGACGATGGCCGTTTCTGCTTTCCTCGCGTTCTGCGTCGGCACGACGATGCTCGCGACCCTCGACAACCAGAAGGCATTCGTGGCGAAGTACCCCGACGCGAAGGCCTCGCTGGGCAAGTGCTCGACGTGCCACGTGAAGCCTCTCCCGAAGAAGGAAGACCACGAGCTGAACCCGTACGGGAAGGACGTCCTGTCGAAGGCGATCGTCGACCCGAAGGCCGCGAAAAAAGAGATCAAGTTCGAGAAGATCGAGGGGCTCGACAGCGACGGCGACGGCGTGAAGAACATCGACGAGATCAAGGCCGGCACGAACCCCGGCGACCCGAAGTCCAAGTAAGCATGGGCCCCGAGCCCCTCACGCGGCGTCGCTGGATCGACGTCCTGCTGGGTACCAGCTTCGCCGCGTGGATGGGGGCTGTCGTTTATCCGGTCCTCAAGTACCTCACGCCTCTCAAGGATGGAGGCGGCTCGAACAAGGCCGCGCTCACCGACGCGCAGAAGAACGAGCTCGCGAGCAACGGGTTCCTCATCGCCCGTGTCGGCACCGATCGCGTCCTGCTCCTCAAGGACAAGGACCAGAAGCTGAGGGCTCTCTCGGCCAAGTGTACGCACGAGGGCTGCACCGTCCAGTTCGTGCCGACCGACGGGATCATCTGGTGCGCCTGCCACAACGGGAAGTTCTCCCTCGACGGCCGCGTCATCTCGGGGCCGCCGCCCCGGCCGCTCGCGGCCTTCACGGTGGAGGGCGACCTCAAGGGAGTCGTGAGCGTGATCAAGCCGGGGAGCGCGGCGTGACGGGCGATCGCGACGCCGCGGCCGCCCCGGCCTCGCCCGGGGCGCGGATCTGGCGGATGCTGGACGAGAGG
>DATGDV010000105.1:0-6978 GCA_035310685.1 Thermoanaerobaculia bacterium | reverse complement strand
CCCCGGATCGTCTGTCCTTCATCGTCCTGGCGAGCGAGCGCGACCTGTGGGCGCCCGTGGCGGAACGCTTCGGGAAGGCTCACGGCGTTCGCGTGGAGATGGTCGAGGGCCCGAACGCCACCGATCTCCGCGAAAGCATGTACACGACTTCCCTCCTGGCGGGCGACGACTCGCTCGACGTCGTCTACATGGACGTGACGTGGACCTCGAAGTTCGCCGCGGCCGGGTGGCTCCTGACCCTCGACGACGTCTTCCGGCCCGAGGAGCTGAGCGCGCTTCTCCCGCAGGCGCTCGACGCGGGCCGGTACCGCGGACACCTCTACCGGATTCCGGTCCGAAGCGACGTCGGAGTCCTCTATTACCGCCGAGACCTGCTCGACGCGTCGGGAATCGCTCCGCCCGAGACGTTCGGAGACCTCGTCGCCGCGGCGCGCCGCCTCCAGTCTCCTCCCGACCGCTGGGGCTTCGTCTGGCAGGGGAGCCAGTACGAGGGCCTCACGTGCGTGTTCCTGGAAATCCTCCGCGGCGCGGGCGGATTCTGGGTCGATCCGGATTCTCTCGAGGTGGGCCTCGACCGGCGCGAGGCTGTCGCGGCGCTGGAGTTCCTGAGGAGATCGCGCGCCGTGGACGCCATCAGCCCGCCGGGCGTGACGAGCCTGAAGGAGGACGACAGCCGCCGCGTCTTCCAGGACGGGCGCGCCGTCTTTCTCCTGAACTGGCCTTACGTCTGGCGCCTCGCCCAGGGAGACGACTCGAGGGTCGCCGGGAAGATCGGCGTCTCGGCGGTGCCGCACGCGCCCGGCCGGCAAGGCGGAGGAACGCTCGGCGGCTGGGGCTTCGGAATTTCGCGCTTCAGCCGGAACCCCGCTCTCGCGGCGCAGTTCATCCGGGAGGCCGTCTCGCTCGAGTCGCAGCGCGCGCTCTGCCTCACCTCGGGTTACGCGCCCGCGCGGGTCGAGGCGTACCGCGATCCGAGGCTCCTCGCCTCGAACCCGCTCCTCCCCGAGATTTTCGAGCTCCACTTGAACGCCGTGACGAGGCCGGCGATCCCGGGATACGCGCTCGCTTCCGACATCCTGCAGCGCCACGTCAGCGCGTGCCTGGCCGGGCTGGCGACGGCGGAGAGCGCTCTCTCGAACGCCGCGAAGGAGACGCGGCTCCTGCTCGGACGGTCGCGATGAACGACCGCTCTCCTCTCGGCGGGCATGTTCTTCCGCTCGTTCCGGCGCTCGCGCTCGTGACGCTCGTCGTCGGATTGCCGATCCTCGACGTCGTCGCCCTGTCCTTCACGCGGGTCGACCCGGCCGGAGGGATGGCGACACGCTGGGCGGGGCTCCAGCCCGCCGCCCGGCTCTGGCAGGACAGCCGGTTCTTCGGCGCGCTCTCCAACACGGCGATCTTCACGGGGGCGTCCGTGGTTTTGGAGACTCTCCTGGGCATCGGATTCGCGCTCGTCCTCGACCGCTCGTTTCGCGGACGGGGCCTCGTCCGCTCCGTCATGCTCGTCCCCTGGGCCCTCCCGACCGCGGTCATGGCGCTGGCGTTCTCCTGGATCTTCAACGACTCCTTCGGCGTGGCGAACGACCTCCTCCGCCGCACGGGTCTCGTGGCGGCCTCCATCCCGTGGCTGAGCGGGCCGCGCACGGCCATGGCGGCGATCGTCCTCGCGGACGTCTGGAAGACGACTCCTTTCGTCGCGCTCATCGTCCTCGCCGGGCTGCAGGGCATCCCCGAGAGCGTTCTCGAGGCGGCTCGCGTGGACGGGTTGGGGCCGTGGCAGCGATTCCGGCACGTCGTCTTCCCGCTTCTTCTCCCCTCGATCGCCGTCGCGTCGCTCTTCCGCGCGGCGCAGGCGTGGGGAGCGTTCGACATCGTCTACGTCATGACCGGCGGAGGTCCCGGCGGATCCACCGAGACGGTCTCGCTCTACGCGTACCAGAGCTTCTTCCGGTACCTCGATTTCGGATACGGCGCCGCGATCGCCGCGCACGGCACGCTTCTCGTCGCCGCCCTCGCGCTCGTGACCGCGTTCTCCCGGCGTCGCCGAGGCCTGCCGTGAAGAGGCTCCTTCCGCGCGCCGGCCTCGCGTTCGCCGTCGCGGCGCTCGTCGCCTGGAGCCTCGCGCCTGCCGCCTGGCAGGTTCTGACCGCGCTGAAGCCGGACCGCGACGTGGTGCGGGTCCCCACGGTCTATTTCCCGCACCCCGTGACGTTTAAGCACGTGGCTTCGCTGTGGGAGCGAAAGCCCATCGGCGTCTACCTCGCGAACAGCGCCGGGATCGCGGGAGCCTCGACGTTCCTTTCGATCCTCCTCGCGGCGCCCGCCGCGAGCGCGCTCGGGCGGGCCGGAGAGCGACGGAGGCGGGTTCTCCTCCACGGCCTGCTCGCTCTCACCGTCTTTCCGCCGATCCTCCTGCTCTACCCGCTGTATCAGGGCGTGCGCGTCCTCGGGTGGCTCAACCATCCGCTGGCCCTCGTCCTGCCGTACGCGGCGCTGTCTCTCCCGCTCTCGATCTGGATCCTGGAGCGCGGTTTCTCCCAGATCCCGCGCGCCGTGGAGGAGGCGGCGGCGCTCGATGGGCTGGGCCCGGCGCGCCGCGTCGTGCTGATCCAGCTTCCTCTCGCCGCCCCGTCGCTCGTGACGGCCGCGATCCTCGTCTTCATCTTTTCGTGGAACGAGTTCATGCTCGCCCTGACGTTCATGACGCGGGACGCGCGCAAGACGATCACGGCCGGGATCGCGAGCGTCAGCGGATCCTCGATCTTCGAGATCCCGTGGGGCCAGCTCTCGGCGGCGATCGTGATCGCGACGCTGCCGCTCGTCTTCCTCGTGCTGCTCTTCGAGAAGCGGATCGCGAGCGGCCTGACGCGCGGCGCGATCAAGGGATGAAGGCGAAGGTCGTGGCCGGAACTCTTCGCGGCGAGCGAATCACGAAGGACTTCCCCGGCGGAACGCGCGCGCTCGACGGCGTGACGTTCTCGGTGGATGCCGGGCGCGTCCTGACTCTCCTCGGGCCGTCGGGCTGCGGCAAGTCGACGCTTCTCCGGATCGTCGCGGGGCTCGAGACGGCGACCGCGGGCTCTCTCACGCTGGACGGCGAATCCCTCACCGATGTTCCGGCGGGCCGGCGCGACGTCGGATTCGTGTTCCAGAACTACGCGCTCTATCCGCACCTGAGCGTGGAGCGGAATCTCTCGCTCGCGCTCGAGACGCGGAAGGTCCCGCGGGGGGAGATCTCGAGCCGCGTCGGCGAGGTCGCGAAGCTCCTCGGCATCGGGAAGCTCCTGGAACGACGTCCGCGCCAGCTCTCCGGGGGCGAGCAGCAGCGCGTCGCGCTCGGCCGCGCGCTCGTGAGGCGGCCGCGGATCTATCTCATGGACGAGCCGCTCTCGAACCTGGACGCGCTCCTGCGCGAGGGGATGCGGTCCGAGCTCCGGGCTCTGTTCGGCCGTCTCGGCGCGACGGTCGTCTACGTCACGCACGACCAGGGAGAGGCGCTCGCCCTCTCCGACGAGATCCTCCTGATGAAGGACGGGAAGGCGCTCCAGTCGGGGCCGCCGCTCGAGATCTACCGCCGGCCGGCCGACGTCTTCGCGGCGACGTTCGTGGGAAGCCCCAGGATGACGATCTGGCGCGGGGTCGCCGAGAGCGGGACATTCGAGGCGCGGGGCGTCCGATTCCTTCTTCCAGACGGAATCGACGAGAGGGAGCTCTGCGTCGGGATCCGGCCGGAAGACGTGGAAACGATGGCGGACGCGTCGGACGGAAGCTTCGAGGCGACCGTGACGCTCGTCGAGCACGCGGGGGACCGCGACCTCGTCAGCTTCCGCGCAGGCGAAGAGATTCTCCGAGCCCTCGCCCCTCCACGGGACTGGCCGCAGAAGGTCCGCGTCCGCGTCCCGAGGGAAAAGCTGCACGTCTTTTCGGCGACGACCGAAAGGCGGATCGACCGGCCGGTCAGGTGACTCCCTGCTGCTCGGCGACGGCGCGCGCCTCGTCCGAGGCTCCTCCGGGCAGCTCGATCCTCTCGGGCTGGAGGACCACACGGAAGCCGAGGAGAAGCAGAGCAATCGATGTGCCGGATCGCGCGGAACTTTTTCAAGGAGCGGCATAATCGCAGGAAGGTGAACGAGGAAACGGCGCCGATCCTGACCGTCGACGTGGAGGACTGGTTTCACGTCTGCGGACATCGCGCCTATTCGGATCCGAATACCTGGGCGGGACGGGAGAGGCGGCTCCACGTCGGGGTCGAGCGCATGCTCGCGCTCCTCGACGGATCGGGTTCCGTCGCGACGTTCTTCATCCTCGGCTGGATTGCGCGCCAGAGCCCGGCGCTCGTCAAGCGCATCGCCGACGCGGGCCACGAGATCGCCTCTCACGGCGACCTCCACCGCCGCATCTTCGAGATGACCCTCGAGGAATTCCGCGTGGACCTTCGGAGGAGCCGCGACTCGCTCCAGGAGATCGCGGGGAAGCCCGTCACGTCCTTTCGGGCGCCCGAATGGTCGATGAGGAGCGCGAAGAACCCGGCCTTCGCGGTCCTCGTGGAGGAGGGCTTCACGCGCGACTCTTCCCTTACGACCGCGCCGCAGGTGGGAGACCGCTCGAATCCGGGGGGGCCCGCGATCCTCGAAACCGCCTCCGGCCCGATCATGGAAGTCCCGCCGCTCATGGGCACGTTCTTCGGATTCCGCGCGATGTGGGGCGGAGGGGTGTGCGCGCGCCTCACGCGCGAGAGCCGCGTCGTCGCCGCGATCGACCGGGCCATCGCGAACGGAATTCCGCCCGTTCTCTACGCGCATCCCTGGGAGTTCGACGACGCTCACCCGCCCATGCCCGGCCTCTCTCCCGTCCAGCGTCTCGTCCACTTCGCGGGAAGAAGGCGGACGGAGGGGCGCTGGCTCCGGCTCCTCGCGCGCCATCGCTGCAAGCCGATCGCGTCGATTCGGGCGGAGGAAGGAGAGATTTCTGCGAAGGGGAAGACTGAAGAGAAGAAAGACTTGGCGAGAGACCGTGTTTCCCGAATGGCCGATGTCAAGGGTCCGCGACCGCTTTGCGGCGCGCGAAGCGCGCGCTCTCTGGGGGCGTGCCTTCGGACGCCCCCAGACCCCCGCGTCCAATCAGAGGCGGGCCTGCATCCGCGGCCCCGAATATCAGAAAAATCTTAATGCAGTCCTCTTCCAGCTTCGTCGCGCTCTTTCCCGGTCAGCTCTCCGAGAAGCCCGGAATGGGCGAAGCTCTTGCCCGCCGCTACGAGTTCGCCTCCTCACTCTTCGAAGAAATCTCCAGAAGGTCGGGAGTGCGCATTGCCGACACGTTTTTCGGAGAGGGAGCGAAGAACCTCCACGACGACCTGCCCGCGCAGGTCGGCGTCTTTTCCGTCTCACTCGCGGCGCTCGAGACTCTGCGCCGCATCCACCGACTCGAGCCGGCAGCCGCGGCGGGATACAGCCTCGGCACGTACGCGGCGTTCGTCGCGGCCGGCGCGCTGGAGACGTGGGCCGCGCTCGACGTCCTCCTCGAGGCCGAGCGCCTCATGTCCGAAGCGTCGCGGCGCGGCGAGCTGGACGGAACGATGGCGTTCGTCATCGGCCTCCCGCGCCCGGCCGTGGAGGAGGCGCTCGTGGCGCTCACGCCCGATCGCGCGCGCCTCGCGATCGCGACGGAGAACGCCGCGGCGCAGTTCGTCCTCACGGGCGAGCGGGCGCTCGTCGCCGCGGCGGTCGAGGCGCTCCGGCCGAAGGCGCTGAAGACAGATTTGCTTTCGATCAAGACCCCGATGCACTCGAGCAGCCTCAGCGCAGCTTGTGATCGTCTGCAAAGGTTCTTAGAAGGGGGTGTGAGGATAAAGCAGCCGCAGGCGGCACTCTTCGCTCCCATGCTGGGACGCCGCGTAGAAACCGCCGAAGAGGCCTCCGATGTCCTTTCGAAGCAGATTTGCAGACCGTCGCTCTTTGCGCCAACGTTGCGGGCAATGGGCCAGGCCGGGTTGGAGCGCTTCGCAGAGGTCGGCCCTGGTGACGTCCTCACGAAGCTCGTGCGGTGGACGCTCCGCGACGCGAAGGTCGCGAACCCGGCGCTGGAAGATCCGGCGTCCATCGAGTCGTTCGCCAGATCCCTCGCGCCTCCCCCTCTCTTCCCCTTCGAGGAAAAGCCCACCGTTGCCCTCGCAGAGGCAAAACAGGATTCGCTCGGGTCCGAAGGCAAATGAATTCTCCGGACCCCCAGAGCTCATCCGTCCGGACGCGCGTCGCGCTCGTCACCGGCGCGTCGCGCGGCATCGGCCGCGCCATCGGCGAGCGTCTCGCGGCGGACGGCTTTCATGCGGTCCTCACGTACCGGGCCGACGCGGCGGGAGCCGATGCGGCGGCGGAGGCGATCCGCAAGGCGGGGGGAAGCGCCGAGGCCGCCAAGGCCGACGTGACGTCGGCGGCGGACATCGCGGCTCTCGCCGACCGCCTCGACCGGGAGCGCGAAGGCGTGGACGTGCTCGTGAACAACGCCGCCGTCCTGAAGAACGGCCTCTTCGCGCTCATGCCCGACGCGAGCTGGAACCTCGTCCTCGACACGTCGCTCGGGGGGACGTACCGCATGACGAAGGCCGTGATGCGCGGGATGCTGCGGCGCCGCTGGGGCCGCATCGTCAACATCTCGTCGCTCGCGGCTTTCTCGGGCAGCGCCGGCCAGACGAACTACGCCGCCGCCAAGGGGGCGCTCGTCGCCTTCACGAAGTCGCTCGCGGCCGAGGTCGGCGCGTTCGGCGTCACGGTGAACGCGGTCGCGCCTGGGTTCGTCGAGACGGAGATGATCTCTTTCCTCACGAAAGAGGCGCGGGAGGACTTCCTGAAGCGGGTGCCCGTGCGGCGGTTCGGCCGCCCCGAGGACATCGCGCCCTTCGTCTCTTTTCTGTGCACCGAGGGCGCGGGCTACCTCACGGGACAGACGATCCGCATCGACGGGGGGTTCGTGGGCTGAGGC
>DATGDV010000104.1:0-3399 GCA_035310685.1 Thermoanaerobaculia bacterium | reverse complement strand
CGCTCGAGCTGGCCGTGGAACTCCTCGAGCTTCTTCTCGAACCGCGTGAAGAGGGTCACGGCGTCGGCCGTGGACCCGGCGAAGCCGGCGAGGACCTTCCCGTTCAGGAGCCTTCGCACTTTCGAGGCGCCGCTCTTCATGACGGTCGTCCCCATCGTCACCTGGCCGTCGCCGCCGAGGGCGACGATGCCGTCTTTCCTCACGCAGAGAATCGTCGTATGGGTGAAGAGAGGTCCCGACATGCCCCGAGTCTAGCCCGTCAGTCCTTCCGCTCGGCCTTCGGATGACTCTTTCGGTAGACCTCGATGAGGCGCTCGGCGTCGAGGTGCGTGTAGCGCTGCGTCGTCGAGAGCGATGCGTGGCCGAGGAGCTCCTGGATGGACCTCAGGTCCGCGCCGGCCGCGAGGAGGTGCGTCGCGAACGAATGACGGAGAGCGTGGGGCGAGGCGTGGCGGGGCACGGCGGCCGCCGCGAGGGCCCGGTCGAGGATGCGCCGCACGCTGCGGTCCGTCAGGCGGCCGGCGCGCGCGTTCAGGAACAGGTACTCGGCGTCCCGAGCAGCCGGCGAAAAAGCCGCCCGCTCTTTCAGCCACGCGCGGAGAGCCGCCGCGGCGGGCTGGCCGAACGGAACGACGCGTTCCTTGCGCCCCTTCCCGACCGTGCGCACCTGCCGGGCGGAGAGATCCACGTCCTCGAGGCGCAGCCCCACGAGCTCGGAGACTCGAAGGCCCGTCGCGTACAGGAGCTCGAGGAGAGCATGGTCGCGCGCTCCGAGCGGCCCCTCGCCTGTCGCCTCGACGACCGCTCCGGCCTCGGCGACGGACAGCGTCCTGGGGAGCGTCTTCTCGCGGCGCGGCGTCCCCAGGGCCTTCGCCGGGTTGGACGCCACGCGGCCCTCGCGCTTGAGGAACGCGAAGAACGTGCGAAGCGCCGAGAGGTGCCGCCCGATCGACGTCTTCGAGATCCCTTCGGCGCGCAGGTACGCGAGATACGACCGCACGGCGAGGGAATCGACGTCTTCGGCCCGGAGCGCGGCCTCCGGACGGTTCCAGAAAACCGTCGAAAGAAAGGCCCCGAAGCGCGCGAGGTCCGTGCCGTAGGCGGCCCGGGTGTGGGGCGAGACGCGGCGCTCGTCTCTCAGGTGGCGGTCGAACGCCGCGACGTCCGTGGCGAAGGAGACGCTCCTTACGATGGCTTCTTCGCCAGGCTCCGGACCTCGGCGGCGAGCGCCTTGATCTCGGGCTCGGTGAGTTTCTTGCCGAAGGCCGGCATCTGGTCGTGTCCCTTCGTGATCGAGCGCAGGATGCGCGCGTCGTCGATCGTGTCCTGCCATTTCGCGTTCGTCAGGTCCCGGGCTTTCTTCTTCCGGCCTTCCTCGGTCTGACCCCTGCCGTCGTCTCCGTGGCAGACCACGCAATGCGTCTGGAAGTTCTCCGAACGCGCGCTTTCGGCATGCACCGCCGCGGCACCCGCGAGGAGGAGGGCGGCCGCGGGGAGGACGAGGGCGGTTTTCTTCACGCGAATCTCCTTCGAGGCCGATTCTAGTGGGCCGTCGTTCTGTCAGGGTGTGAGGGCCGGCACCGGAAGCGCTTCCTCGCGCCAGCGCGCGACCGTGGCGAGGGCCCGCCGGCCGATCTCCTCGCGGCGTTTCGTCCGGTCCCGCGTCGAAGAAACGTCCCCGGCGTCGTCGCTCTCGATGAGGCCGAACGAGACGTTCATCGGCGTGTACTCCTGCTCGCGCGGCGCCGACACGTGCCTGGCGAGCGAACCGAGCGCGGTCGAGAACGGCAGAGCCCGCGCGGCGCGGCCTTCGAGGAGTTGCGCGAGCGTCGCGCCGACCATGAGGCCCGTGGCGGCAGATTCCAGATAGCCTTCGACGCCGGTGAGCTGTCCCGCGAAGAAGACCCGAGGGTCCTTCTTCCAGCGAAAAAGAGCATCGAGATGCGCCGGCCCGTTGAGGTAGGTATTGCGGTGGAGCATCCCGAAGCGCACGAACTCAGCCTTCTCGAGGCCCGGAAGCATCCGGAAGATCCGCTTCTGCTCGCCGACCTTGAGCTTCGTCTGGAAGCCCACGAGGTTGAAGTGCTCGCGCGCGAGGTCGTCCTGACGGAGCTGGACGGCGGCGTACGGCTCTCTTCCGGTGCGCGGATCCCTCAGACCGAACGGCTTCATCGGGCCGTGCCGCAGCGTCTCGATCCCGCGCTCGGCCATCGCCTCGATCGGCAGGCACCCCTCGAAGTAGACGGCCTTCTCGAAGTCGTGGAACGGAACCTTCACGCCTTTGAGGATCTCGTTCACGAAGACCTCGTACTCGGACTTCGAGAGCGGGACGTTCAGGTAGTCGTCGCCCCCTCCCTTGCCCCAGCGCGAGAGCGCGTAGAGCTTCGAGAGGTCGAGCGACGCGAGCTCAACGATGGGCGCCATCGCGTCGTAGAAGTACAGGTACCGATCCCCGAGCGCGAGGAGCAGCGATCTTTCGAGCGCCGGCGACGTGAGAGGGCCCGTCGCGACGACGACGTAGCCTTCGCCTGCGTCCGGGAGCGACTCCGCTTCCGCGCGCACGAGCTCGAGGAGCGGTTCGTTCCCGAGGCGGCGCGTGACGGCCTCGGAAAAGACGACGCGGTCCACCGCGAGGGCGTCGCCCGCGGGCACCGCCGCCCGCCGTGCCTCCTCGAGGATCAGGGAGCCGATCGATTCCATCTCGCGCTTCAGGAGGCCCACCGCGTTCAGGGGGTTATCCGACCGGAAGGAGTTGGAGCAGACCATCTCGGCGAGGCGGTCCGTGGCGTGCGCGCTGGTCGTCCGGACGGGACGCATCTCGACGAGGCGGACGCGGTGGCCGCGGCGCAGGAGCTGGTGCGCGCATTCCACCCCCGCGAACCCGCCGCCGATCACCGTGACGCGGGGAGCTTCCATGCGCCGATTCTGATCTCGGAGGCGCTCCCCGTCGAACGGAGGGCATACCCTTTGCTTTTACAGCGTCCCAACGCGACGGCGTGTAAGGGGTTCCGACGTCGCCGCTTCAGGACGTGAGGTGGCTCCATGAGCACGAAGAAGAAAGCGGCCGTCGTCGCGCTCGCCGTCGTGGCGTCCGCGGGCTGCGCGTCGAGCACGAGGATTCCGGACCAGGAAGTCACCGACGTCGAGCTCTCGATCCGGTCCGCCGAGAACGCGACCGCGACCCAGCACGCGAGGGCCATGCTCGACCGGGCGCGAAACGCGCTGTCCGCAGCGCAGAGCGAGCGCGCGAAAGGTCACGACGAGGCCGCCCGCGCGCGGCTCGAGGAGGCGCGCGCCGCGGCGAGTGCCGCCGAGAGCCAGGCCAAGTCGGTTCAGATCTCGGAACAGGATGCCGCCATGAAGCGCCAGCTCGAGGACATCGAGCGGCGGATCCGCGAG
>DATGDV010000103.1:0-9158 GCA_035310685.1 Thermoanaerobaculia bacterium | reverse complement strand
CGATCGGAGGCGGCGCCGGGGCGGGCGAAAGAGAAGGAGGGCTCGGCGGTTGGGGGTTCGTACTCGTGTCGTTCATCGTTTCCACCTGTCGTCAGGAACGTCGAAAGGGATCGGAAGGTTCCGGCGTCTTCTGCGAGGCTTCCAGGACGTCGACTGTTCCGCCGAAGACCTTCTCGAAGACGAGTTGCGAATACGCGAGAGCGCGGGCACGGCCCGCGGCGAACGCGCGATACACGCGGTAGTCGAGCCTCTTCGTGATCGGCGCGGTCGCCCGGCCGAGGGCGCTCTCGTCGAAGCGGCGGACCGCCTCGACGCGCGCTTCGGCAAGCGCGCGCTCGCCCGCGGACGTCAGGTCGTTCGCCGCGCCGCGGGCCGCCGACATCGGATCGATGCGGAGGAGCGCGAAGATCAGGAAGGTCGCCGCGTACGCGGCGGCGACGGCGAACCGCCAGTCGGTCACGACGGGCTTCAGACGGCCGAAGATGCCGCGCCGCAGGTTCGACGTCGCGCCGGAGGGCGCGGCCTCGGAGACGGCGAGCAAGCGCTTCAGGAGAGCGCGCGAGGGCTCCGGCCGGGCGAGCGCCCCGGGCGTGAGGAACGAGAGAACTTCCGAGGCCTCCTGGCGCGCGCGGACGTCGGCCGGGGTCTCCGAGAGGCGCGAGAGAAACTCGGGCGGGGGCGCGGGACGCGCGAGGAACGCGAAGACGCCGGCGTGCCCCGCGACGAGCGTCGCGAGGAGCGCGCAGTCGGCACACTCCGACGCGTGCGTGTCGCCGTCCGCGAGCGCACGCGCCGCCGCGGCCGTATCGTTCTCCCCGGCCCGGTCCAGGGCCCCGGCGAGGCGCTGCTCGAAGGCGCGGCAGGCCGCGGTCATCTCGCGCCTCCGGTGGCGGTCGTGGTGCGCGGTCCGAAGGGCGAGTAGAGCGACCTTCCGTCTCCCGTCGAGGCCCCGACGCGTCCCCGCACGACGCGGGCGAGCTCGATCCGCGCGCGGTTCAGGCGCGACTTCACGGTTCCATCGGCGAGCTTCAGGAGGTCGCCGATCTCACGGTAGTCGAGCCCGTCGAGGTCGCGCAGGATCACGACCTCGGCCAGCTCGTCGGGCAGCTCGGAGATCGCCTCGAGCAGCATCCTCACGCGCTCGCGGCGCACGGCGTCCGCCTGCGGGTCGTCCGTCGCCGGAAGAAGCGTCGAGACCGCGTCGTCGGAGAGAAAGAAGAAGCCCTTCTCCCGTCTTCTCCTCCTGTAGTGATCGATGCAGAGATTCCGCGAAAGCGCCGCGATCCAGGCGAGGAGCGAGGCTTCGGTGGGCTCGTAGCGGTCGAGGTTCTGCCACACCTTGAGGAAGCAGTCCTGAGTCAGCTCCTCGGCCTCCGCTCGGTCGTACGTCATGTGCCAGGCGATCCCGTAGACTTTTTTCCCGTACGCCGCGACGAGGTCCGCCCAGGCGCCTTCGTCCCCCTTCTGGCAGCGGGTGACGAGCTCGGCATCGGGGTGGGGCTCGGCAGGCATCGGTCCTCGTGTCCGTGTAACGAAAAACCGGCGAGATCGGTTCCGGCGCCGCTAAGTCTATAATCATCAAGAGTTCCAGAGGAGAGCAGGAAGTCGATGCGGCTCATTTCCGCCCTTTTTTCTCTTCTGGCGTTGCTCGCGTCGGGGCCGGCCGGGGCGCAGGACCAGCCCCCGCCTCAACCTGCCCCCACCCCCTCTGCGGCGGCTCCCGCGCCGGCGATCGCGGCCGCGGTCCCGGCCTGGCGGCCGTTTTCGGAGCTCGCTTTTCTCGTCGGCTCGTGGTCGGGCGGCGCGGAGTCCGGCGCGCGTGTCGGCGGCCGCGTTGCCCGCTTCACGCCGGAATTTTCCGGAAATTACCTCGTCCACCGCGGGAGCACGATCCTGGCGTCCGACGACGGCAAGGAAGAGACGATCGAGGAGATCGGGTACTTCACGTACGACCGGGAAAAGAGGCGTTACGTCGCCTCGTACTTCTTCTCGACCGGCATCTGCGCCACGTTCGACGTCGAGATCGCGCCCGCAGGCATCCGCCTCGCGTCACGCGAGCTCCTGAACGCCGAGACGGGAACGAAAGTACGAATGCTGTTCGCGCGCAAGGCCGACGGCGAGCTCTTGCTTTCGACGGACCTCGCGTCCCCCGGCAAGGACTTCGTGCCATGGCTCATCAGCGCGCTGAAGAAGAAATAGCGGCCCACGCCTCGACGCGCGCCCTCTTCTGCCTTCCGAAGAAAATCTTCTCTTCCTCTGCTACCCTGTAAGGCCTCGCGGAGCGGCCGCCTCCCGGCCCCGCGTCCCGAAAGCACGCCCATGTCCGGACTCCGCAACATCGCGATCATCGCGCACGTCGACCATGGCAAGACCACGCTCGTGGACTGCCTTCTGAAGCAGTCCGGCACGTTCCGCGCGAACGAGGCGATGTCCGGGGCCGAAAGGATCATGGACAGCAACGACCTCGAGAGAGAGCGCGGCATCACGATCCTCGCGAAGAACACCTCCATCCACTACCACGACACGAAGATCAACATCGTCGACACGCCGGGCCACAGCGACTTCGGAGGCGAGGTCGAGCGCGTCCTCAAGATGGTCGACGCGGTGCTCCTCGTCGTGGACGCGGCCGAGGGCACGATGCCCCAGACGCGCTTCGTCCTGCGCAAGGCGTTCGAGCTCGGCCTGAAGCCGCTCGTCGTCGTGAACAAGGTGGACCGGCCGGACGCGCGGCCCCATCAGGTCATCGACGAGGTGTTCGACCTCATGGTCGACCTCGGCGCGACGGACGCGCAGCTCGACTTCCCGATCGTGTACACGTCCGCCAAGCACGGCTTCGCGCGGCGCGAGGTCGATCACACGGAGACCGACGTGCGGCCGCTCCTCGACGCGATTCTCGTGGAGGTGCCGGAGCCTGGCGGCGACCCCGCGGCTCCGCTGCAGATCCTCGTCGCGTCCCTGGACTACGACAACTACCTCGGCCGGCTCGTCATCGGACGGGTCGTGAACGGCACCGTCCGGCCCGGCCTGCCGGTCTCGGTCTGCAAGCTCGACGGCACCGTGGCGAAGGCGAAGGTCGCGAAGGTCATGTCGTTCGAGGGCCTCCGGCGCCTCGAGGTCGAGGAGGCGCGCGCCGGCGACCTCGTTGTCATCTCCGGCATCGAGGAGGTCACGATCGGCGAGACGGTGGCCGACCTGGAGAATCCGGTCGCGCTCGCACCCATCGCCGTCGACGAACCGACGGTCTCCATGATGTTCCGCGTGAACGACTCGCCGTTCGCCGGACGCGAGGGGAAGTACGTCACGAGCCGCAATCTCGCCGAACGTCTCCAGAAGGAGCTGCGCACGAACGTCGCGATGCGCGTGGAACAGACCGACAGCCCCGACGCCTTCCGCGTCTCGGGGCGCGGCGAGCTGCATCTGGCGATCACGGTCGAGACGATGCGCCGCGAGGGCTTCGAGTTCGCCCTCTCGCGCCCCCAGGTCATCCTCAAGGAGATCGACGGGCAGACGTGCGAGCCGATCGAGGAGCTCGTCGTCGACGTTCCGGAAGCGGCGATGGGGACGGTCATCGAGAAGCTCGGCCAGCGCAAGGCCGAGATGACGAACATGACAAACCACGGCTCGGGTCGCGTGAAGATCGAGTTCAAGATCCCGACCCGCGGCCTCTTCGGGTATCGCAACGAGTTCCTGACGGACACGAAGGGCGAGGGGCTGCTGTACCACGTCTTCCACGGCTACGAGCCGTTCCGCGGCGAGGTGACGGGCCGGGGCCGCGGCGCGCTCGTGTGCAAGGAGGCGGGGGAAACCACGGCGCATTCTCTCGAGCGGCTCGAGGAGCGCTCGACGCTGTTCCTGCCGCCCGGAATCGAGGTCTACGGCGGGATGATCTGCGGCGAGAGCGCGCGGGAGAACGACCTCGTCGTGAACCCGTGCGTCAAGAAGCACCTCACGAACATGCGCTCGTCCGGCTCGGACTTCGCCATCCGCCTCACGCCGCCGCGCCCGATGCCCCTCGAGCTCGCCATCGGATGGATCGAGGACGACGAGCTCGTCGAGGTGACGCCGAAGTCCGTGAGGCTGCGCAAGCGCATCCTCGACCACTCGCTGCGGCGCGTCTCCGAGAAGAGAAGCGTGGTCCTGGAAGAGGAGGAGGCGTGAGGGCGCGCCTGGCGGCTGCCGCGGCGTGCCTGCTCTTCGCGCGGCCCCTCGCCGCCGGCGGAGGTCGCGCCGCGGAGGTCGCCGCGTGGCTCGCGGGAACGTACGAGCTCAAGGATCAGGGGTCGGAGGGAAATCCGGAGGCCGTTCGGATCGTCATCGTTGCCGTGCCGAAAAGCCGGATCGCGAACGGCGGTCTCGTCCTCTATCGCGAACAGGCCGCCGCGCCGAAGCTCGACCAGCCGACCCAGCAGCGCTTCCTGCGCCTCGAGGAGGACGGGGACACGGTGCGCATGCGGGTCTTCGACCCGAAGGACCCCGTCGTCGTGCGCGGCAAGTGGCGCGACCCTTCCGCCCTCGCGCTCTACGGCGCGAGCGACCTCCGCGACAGGCCCGGCTGCACGATGCTGCTGCGAAAGAAGGGCGACCTCTGGGAAGGCGAGATGCCGGGAGCGGACTGTCCTTCGACCGCCAGGACCGCTGCGACGATGACGTCCGTGCTGATCCTCGCGCAGGACGGCTTCACGCAGTGGGACCGCGGCTTCGACGAGAAGGGCCGCCCGGCGTGGAAGACCCCGGAAGCCGGCATGCGGTTCCTGAAGAGGTCGATGAACGCGCCCGTGGACGACAAGCTCATCGAGCGCCCGGTGGGGAGGCGCGCGGAGAGAGAGGGATTTTCTGCGAAAGGTAAAGAGGGCACTGGAACCGCGGTGGTATCTCCTGCTGCCAGCGAGGCAAAGGCAGCCGGGGAGTTCTCTTCGAGTGGAAGAGAGGGGAGGGAGGCGGTCGCGCCCGCACTCCTGAGGGACGACAGGATCGACCTGCTCGGCCCCGATTCACCTTCCAAGAAAGTCGCCGTTGCAGAGATTCGAGGCGGGAGCTCGACGCGCGTCCCTCTTCGCAGGGTATTCGATTTTCTCGGCACCCCGACCGAAGGCGCGGCAGCCCGGCGCACGGTGGCGTCCGCGGTGCTCGTCGTGACGGGCCGCGACGGGTCGGTGGCCGCGTTCTCGGTCGACGAAGCGCTCGCGCCCGACGGCCCGGAGCTCGACCTGAAAGACGTCCCCGACCTGATCTTTCCGCGCAGCCCGGGTCGCGCCGTCAGGGACGTCGTGTCGATCGAGCTGAAGGTCCTCGCGCCCGCGAAGTAGACGTTCCGAGGCTCTCGCGCTACTTCCACTCGGCCTCGACGCCGGCCGGCAGCGCGTCGGACCTCTCGAGGAGCGCCGCGAGCTGGGCGATATCGCCGTCCGACAGCAGCTTGCCAAAAGCTGGCATTCCCGTGTTCCGGATGCCTCGTTTCACGATCCAGGAGACCTCCGCCTCGGTGTAGCCGGTCCTGTGTCCTCGCAGCGGCGGAGCCGGAGGGTACAAGGACGCGCCGAGGGTGGTCGGGCCCGCCGCAGTCCGGCCGTGGCACCGCGCACACATGTCCCGGTAGATTCGAACGCCCGCGATGAGATTCTCCTCGGTGGGCGGCACGGCGATCGGCGGCTCGTCCGCATGCCGTGCCACAGAAGCCCGGAGCGCAGAGCCCATGAGGCTGGTTTCCAACCTTCCCGGTGCCGCGTCGGCGCTCACGGGCACGAGGCCGAGCTTCAGGACCAGGAGGGCGAGAGCGGCTTCCGCAACAAGGGTCGATACGACCCCGGTGATATAGCGCTTCATCCGACGCCTCATTCCGGAACGATCAGCGTGCCGGTCATGTCCTCGTGGCCGTCGCCGCAGAAGACGTCGCAGCGGAATGAGAAAGTCCCCGCCTTGTCGGGTGTGAGCGTGACCCTCGTGACCTCCTTCGGGACGATGTCCCTTCGGATCTTGAACGCGGGTATGTTGAAGCCGTGAACCCGATCTTCCGACGTGACTTCGAGAACGACGGTTTCTCCTTTCTTGAGGTGCACCTCGGGGGGCGAGAACTCGAACCTCTTCGCCGAGATCTTCACGACCCGGGGCTCGGCGCTGCGCCCGGCCGCCGCGGCGAGAAGGAGAACCGGGACGAGCCCCGTGACCGCCCATCGCGCGCGGAATCGCACGTCAGCCCTCTTTCGCGACGGGCGCCCGGACTTCGGCCGCCTTGATCGGCTTTTGCTCGAGCCGATACGTGCCCTTCGCCGGATAAGCTTCGACGTCGCGCCAGCCGAGGCCGCGGTACGGCTGCTTGTCGTCCCACGGGACCGGCGCCCTCTTCGGGACCGAGCCCGGCGCCGGGAGCGGGAACATCAGGGACGTCGCGGAGTGATGCTCGATGTGGCCCGTCTTGTGATGGTGCTCCTGGTGGATGTGCCCGTAGAAGACGGTCACGTGCGGATACGGCTCGAGGATCTCGAGCGCGGCCGCGCCGTCCTTCGTCGCCCAGTCCCACTCGGGATAGAGGTCGAAGAGCGGGCGGTGCGTGAGGATGGCGATCGGCGCGTCGGCCTTCTGTTTCGAGAGGTCGCTCTTGAGCCAGGCGAGCTGCGTCGCTCCCACGACGGCGCCCGGATCGGACACGTTGTCGAGAACGGCGAAGTGAACGCCTTTGTGGTCAAACGAGTAATGCGGCGCCCCGAAGAGCTCCTGGTAAGCCTCGCCGCGGTCGAGTGAGGCATCGTGCTCCCCCGGCAGAAACCTCACCGTCTTCGCCCTGAGCTTTCCGGCGATGTCGCGGAATTGCTTCATGCGGTCGCGGCGCTTGGCGGGATCGTCGGTCGTGTGCGTGAGGTCGCCCGTGAAGACGACGAAGTCCGGCTGGGCGGAGAGCGCGTTGACGGCCTCGATCGCCTTCGGAAGCGTGCCTTTCGCATCCGGGTTCGGGGGGCCTTCGAAGCCCCAGTGCGTGTCCGAAAGCTGGACGAAGTGAAATTCGTCCTCGCCTCCCGCGAGAGCGCGGCCCCACAGGCTGGACGCGAAGACCACCCCGCCTCCGAGGCCCGCGAGCTTCAGGAATTCCCGCCGATCCGTCTCGATCTTCATGGTGCCTCCGTTCGACGAGGAGACTCTCGCGCCCGCCGGCCCATTCCCGGGGAGCCGCCGGAAGATCGGGAATAAGATGGCGTCGTCCGCGGTCTCAAGGAATGGAGGCGCTTCCTGCGCGAACCGGAACCGGCGGCGGACTTCGAGGGGCTGGTCCTGCCTCTCCTGCCGTCCGCCTACAACCTTGCGCGCTGGCTCACGCGCAACGACCACGATGCAGAGGACGTGGTTCAGGAGGCATTCCTGCGGGCTTTCCGCTTTTTTCCTTCGTTCCGTGGCGGTGACCCACGGGCCTGGCTGCTCACGATCGTCCGCAATGCGTGTTGGACCTGGCTGCGGGCCAACCGCGCGAGAGAGGTCGCGACGGCCCTCGAGGACGTCGACGAGCCAGTGGACGTTGCCGCTTCCGTGGAGGAGGACCTCGTGCGGCGCGCCGACGGCCCGCGGCTCAAGCGGGCGCTCGACCAGTTGCCCGGGGAATTCCGAGAAGTGATCGTGCTCCGCGAGCTCGAGGAGCTCTCGTATCGCGAGATCGCGGAGGTCGCCGGGGTGCCGGTGGGAACCGTGATGTCACGCCTCGCGCGGGCGCGGCGCCGCCTCCAGTCCGCCCTCGCCGGGCCGCTGGCCGCCGAGGTGGGAACATGAGCTGCAACTTTTCGCGCGAACACGCGCATGCCTGGCTCGACGGGGAGCTCTCGGTCGAGGCGACGCTGGAGGCCGAGCGCCACGCCCGCGAGTGTGCCTCGTGCGCCGCGGAATACCGGCGGGCGCTCGCCCTGCGGTCGGCGCTCCGCGAGGGCGGGCTCGTTGCGGTCCCCCCGGCCTCTCTCGAGGCTCGCATCCGCTCGCGCCTCGCGGCGGAGCGCAGGCCTTCGTGGCGGCGTGGCGTGCCGCAATGGTTTGCCATGGCCGCTGCGCTCGTCCTCGGAGCCGCGCTCACGGCCCTCCTGATCCCGTTTCGCGCGTCGCTCTCGGCACGCGGCCTCGACGAGGCCCTCGTCTCTTCCCACGTGCGCGCACTCATGAAGGGGCCTCTCGTCGAGGTCGTGTCGACCGACCGGCACACGGTCAAGCCGTGGTTCGCCGGACGCGTCGACCTCGCGCCGACGGTGAAGGATCTCGCGGACCGGGGCTACCCGCTGTCCGGCGGGCGGGTGGACGACGTTTCCGGCCGCCGCGCCGCAGTCCTCGCCTACACGCACCGGCGCCACGAGATCGACCTGTTCGTCTGGGTCGCCTCGGCACCCGCGCCGGCGGTGACCTTCGGCACTTCGCGTGGCTACCACGTCGCCCGCTGGACGGAGGGCGACCTCGCCTATGCCGCCGTTTCCGACATGGACGCGGACGAACTCAGGACGTTCGTGGACCTCGTCCGCAACTGAGAGTCAGCGCCCGGGCTCGGTTCGGGACCATTCGAAGACTCTTCGTCGGCTTATCATGAGTGAATGCGATCCGGTCTGAATGCATGCTTCGCCGTCGCCGCCCTGGCGGCCGCGTCGGCGGCCGCGCAACAGGATCTCTCGGGCCGCCGCAACGCCACCGGTGTCGAGGAGCGCTACGCCGAGCGCGCGAGCTCCAGCATCCTTCTCGTCTACGACGGCAAGCGCGTGGAGCCGGGGCTCGAGCGCGTGCTCCTCTCGACTCTCGAGCAGGCGTATGCCGATCTCGTTCAGGACTTCGGCTCGGGGCCTGCGGAGAAAGTCGTGGTCGTGGTCTACGCCGAGCGCGACTTTCAGGCTTCGACGCAGGTTCCCGCGTGGGCCGACGGGCTCTTCGACGGAAGGGTGCGTGTGCCGGCACGGGGCATCACGGGCGTCACGCCGGAGCTCCTCTCCGTTCTCAAGCACGAGATGACGCACAGCTTCGTCCATTTCCGCGCGAAGGGCCGAGCCCCGACGTGGCTGCAGGAAGGGCTCGCGCAGGTCGAGGAGGGAAAGACGTCCGCGCCGTTCGCGTCAGGCCTCGCGGGTGCCTATGCCGCGCGCGGGACGTTCCAGTTGCAGGGCCTCGAAGGGGGCTTCACTAATTTTTCCGCGTCGCAGGCACGGGGC
>DATGDV010000102.1:0-2206 GCA_035310685.1 Thermoanaerobaculia bacterium | reverse complement strand
GGTGGGAGGTGCCGGGATCGAACCGGCGACCTGCTGCGTGTAAAGCAGACGCTCTCCCCCTGAGCTAACCTCCCGCGACAGTTTACGACTCGCAATGCGCGAAATCGCCGTGTTCGGAAGAAACGAGGGGGGCTGCGACATTCTTCTCTGATCGGATGCGACGCGCCGGTCCGTCTTCCCCGCAAGGAGCACAGATGGAACGCTACAACCTCGTCGTGATCGGTGCGGGCTCGGGCGGCCTCGTCGTCGCCGCCGGCGGATCCGCGCTGGGCGCCCGCGTCGCTCTCGCGGAGAAGCACGCGTTGCCGTTCACTCCGGAGGGCGGCAGCGCGGTACGAGCGATGGGAGGGGACTGCCTGCAGTACGGCTGCGTGCCCTCCAAGGCGCTTCTGCGCGCCGCGAAGGCCGCGCACGCCGCACGCGAGGCGAGCCGTTTCGCGATTCGCGGCGTCTCCGACCCGGGCCCGCAGGATCTCGGCGCCGTCATGGACTACGTTCACGGCGCCCAGGCCCGCATCGCTCCGAACGACTGCGTCGAACGTTTCCAGGCCCTCGGCGTGGACGTCCTCCTCGGGATGGGGCGGCTCCGATCCGCCCACGAGGTCGAGGTGAACGGGAAAGTCGTCTGGGGCCGGCACGTCGTCATCGCGACGGGCTCGCGCGTGAACGTCCCGGCGATCCCCGGCCTCGAGGAGACGGGCTATCTCACGAACGAATCCGTCTGGCGCACCCGGAGCCTCCCCGGCCGCCTCCTCGTGATGGGCGGGGGGCCGATCGGGACGGAGCTCGGGCAGGCCTTCGCCCGCCTCGGGTCGAAGGTCACGATCGTGTCTTCCACTTCGCATATCTGTCCGAAGGAGGACGCCGACGTCGCAGCCGTCCTCGTGAAGGAGCTGAAGTCCGAGGGCGTCACGATCCACGACGACGCCTCCGCCTCGAAAGTCGCGAAGCGGGACGGCCGGAAGGTCGTGACCGTGAGGCCGAAGAGCGGAGCGGAGTTCGACGTCGACGCCGACGAGATCCTCGTCGCGACCGGGCGTCTTCCGAACATCGAAGGCCTCGACCTCGAAGCGGCGGGCGTAAAGTTCGGTCCGCGCGGCATCGTGATCGACGCGAAGTGCCGCACGAACGTCCCGTCCGTCTGGGCCATCGGCGACGTCGCGGGGCCCTATCTCTTCACCCACTGGGCGGGCTATCAGGCGGGCGTCGTCCTCCGCAACACGCTTTCCCCGGTCGCGCTGGCCTCGTGCGACGTCGCGAACACGCCCTGGATCACGTACACGGATCCCGAGATCGCGCACGTGGGCCCCGGGGAGGAGGAGGCGAAGAAGAAGGGTGTTCCCCACCGCGTCTTTCGCGCTTCCTTCGAGCACAACGACCGGGCCGTCTGCGACGGAACCTGGGAGGACAACTTCGCCAAGGTGCTCGTGGACCCGAAAGGCAAGATCCTCGGCGCCACGATCGTGCACCCGCACGCGGGAGATCTCCTCGGCGAGATCGTCCTCGCGAAGAAGAACGGTCTCCCGTTCTCGGCGCTCGCTTCCGTCATCCACCCGTATCCGTCGCTCTCGGAGATCCACGGCGCCGCGGCCCGCGAATACCTCAAGACATCGCTCACGCCCCGCCGAAAGAAGATCCTCACGAAGCTCGCCGCGTTCCTCAGGAGGTAGCCATGGACGGAGTCCCTGCCGCGCCTCCTCGAGGAACCGCGAAGAAATCGTCTCCCGCCTTGAGGATCGCCCTCGCCGCCGCGGTCGTGGCCGGCCTCTTTCTCGTCTTCCGGCTGCTGCCGATCGGGGCGTGGATCGAGGAGCTCAAGACTTACGTGAGAGGGCAGGGGGCGCTCGGCTACCTGGTCTTCGGGATCGTGTACGTCGGCGCCTCGCTCATCCCGGGAGGGCCGGCGGCCATCATGACGCTCGCCGCCGGCGCGGTTTACGGCGTCGTGACCGGGACGATTCTCGTTTCTCTCGCGTCGATCACGGCGGCGACTCTTGCCTTTCTCCTGGCCCGCGGGGCTTTCCGGGGGCGCGTGCAGAAGATCGCCCGGGAGAACAGGACGTTCGGGAGCCTGAATCGGGCGATCGAGAAGGAAGGGGCGAAAATCGTCGCGCTCGTCCGTCTCTCGCCCGTCTTCCCGTTCACGATCGTCAATTACCTGTTCGGCCTGACGCCGGTGAAGCTCGCCTCTTACTTCTTCGCGAGC
>DATGDV010000101.1:0-2098 GCA_035310685.1 Thermoanaerobaculia bacterium | reverse complement strand
GGCGGCGAACCGTCCATCACCTTTTGAGAAACTTTGCAGACCGTCTCCCGGAGCGCCTGCCTCTAGCGCGCGAGAGGGAGCAAAAGCTCCCTTCTCTTTCCGACTCGCTGAGAGAAGCCCATTTTCCGGGCAGCTCCGGCGGGCCCCCGGACGCGGAGGAGTGGACGGAGCGCCGGTCGCCGTACCTCCATCGCCTCGTGTACGAGGAGTTTCTCGAGTTCCAGGTCGGATTGCAGCGCCGCCGCCGCGAGCGCGCCGCCGTGCCCGCCCCGGTCCTCTCCGCCGACGACGGGATCCGGGCGCGTCTCAAGGAGGCGCTTCCGTTCGCGCTGACGGCGGCGCAGAGGCGCGTGATCCGCGAGATCGGCGCGGATTTCCGCGCGGGCCGCCCGATGCGCCGGCTCCTCCAAGGCGACGTCGGAAGCGGGAAGACGATCGTCGCCGTTCTTTCGGCGATCCTCGCGGCCGAGTGCGGCTTTCAGACGGCCCTCATGGCACCGACGGAGATCCTCGCCGAGCAGCACTTCTCGTCGATCTTCCGGATTCTCGGAAAGACGCGTTTTCGAGCCGAGCTCCTGACAGGCCGCGTGAAAGGCAAGGTCCGCGCTCAGCTCCTCGACGCCCTCGCCGGCGGCCGCATCGACCTGCTCGTCGGAACGCACGCGCTCCTCGAGGACCCGGTGGAGTTCCGGCGCCTCGGCCTCATCGTGATCGACGAGCAGCACCGTTTCGGAGTCGCTCAGCGGACGACGATCGGGGCGAAGGCGGACTCCTCGGGGGCCCGTCCGCACCTCCTCGTGATGTCCGCGACGCCGATCCCGCGCTCCCTCGCCCTGACGCTTTACGGAGACCTCGACGTCTCGACCCTCGACGAAAAGCCACCGGGCCGCACGGCGGTCGCGACGCGGGTCCTCCCGGAGACGGAACGAGCGGCCGCGTTCCGCGAGATCGAGGCCGAGATTCGCGCGGGCGGGCAGGCTTACGTCGTCGTTCCGCTCATCGAGGAATCGGACAAGATCGAGGCGCGCGCGGTCGAGAAGCACGCGGACGAGATCAGGAGGGCGCTCCCCGGCCGCCGCGTGGGTGTCGTTCACGGGCGCCTTCCGCCCGAGGAGCGTGAGCGCACGATGGGGGAGTTCGCGTCCGGAAGGCTCGACGTCCTCGCGGCGACGACCGTCATCGAGGTGGGAGTGGACGTGCCGAACGCCTCGTACATGCTCGTCGAGAACGCGGAACGTTTCGGCCTCGCGCAGCTTCATCAGCTCCGCGGCCGCGTCGGGCGAGGCCGGCGCGCCTCGCGCTGCGTGCTGCTGTTCGGCCAGAAGGTCTCTCCGGAGTCGCGCGAGCGGCTCTCCGTCCTCGAGAGGACGGACGACGGGTTCGTCGTGGCCGAGGAGGACCTCAAGCGGCGCGGCCCCGGCGACGCGCTCGGAACCCGCCAGAGCGGCGTCCCGCTCTTCCGCGTGGGAGACCTCGTCCGCGACGTCACGTGGATGAAGGAGGCGCGCGACGAGGCCGGAAGAATGATCGCGGAGGGACGCGACGCCGCGTTCCGCGAGCCGCTCTTTCTCCACGCGGCCAGCTTGCCGGCGGCGGACTGAGGCGCCACGTTCCGGGTTAACATCCGCCGCCGCGCGGTGTGACCGCGCCCGAAGGCGTCGTGGATCCCCAGAAAACTCTCGAAATCATCATCCAGATCGTCGTGCTGCTGTTCGCCGTCTCGTTCCACGAGTCGGCCCACGGCTACGTGGCGATGAAGTGCGGCGACAACACGGCCCGCGACCTCGGACGTATCACGATGAATCCGCTCAAGCACCTCGATCCGATCGGCAGCCTCCTCTTTCCCGCCCTCCTCGCGTTCTCGGGTCTGCCCGTGTTCGGCTGGGCGCGGCCGGTGCCCGTCTCCCTCCGGGGCGTGCCGAACCCACGCCGCGCGAACCTGCTCGTGTCGGCAGCGGGTCCTCTCTCCAACCTGCTGCTGGCCGTCGTGTTCGGCGTGATCTTCACCGCGATGGGAGGCCGCCAGGTCCCTTCGAGGGAGAATCCGCTCTATCCCGTGTGGCTCATCGTCGGCCTCTCGATTCTCGTCAACGTCTCG
>DATGDV010000100.1:0-5576 GCA_035310685.1 Thermoanaerobaculia bacterium | reverse complement strand
GGCAGGGACGGCTCGATTTCCTTCAGCTTCTGCTTGACGCGCTCGATCACCGCCAGCGCGTTCTCGCCGCTCCGCATCACGACGATGCCCCCGACGACGTCGCCTTTCCCGTCGAGGTCCGTGACGCCGCGGCGGATCTCGGGACCGAGGGAGACGCGACCGACGTCGCCGACCGTCAACGGGGTTCCCTTCTCGTTCGTCTTGACGACGATCTTTCCGATGTCCTCGACCGTCTTCAGATAGCCGCGCCCGCGGACCATGTACTCGCGCCCGGAGAACTCGATCAGCCTGCCGCCGATCTCGTTGTTGCTCTTCCGGATCGCCCCCACGACCGATTCGAGCGGCAGGCCGTAGGCCGCGAGCGTGTTCGGATCGACCGTCACCTGGTATTGCTTCTGCGTTCCGCCGATGGTCGCGACCTCTGCCACGCCGGGAACGGCTTGCACCGCGTATCGAAGGAACCAGTCCTGATAGCTCCTCAGGTCCTGCGTCGAGTTCTTCCCGCTCGTATCGACGAGCGCGTATTGGAAGACCCACCCGACGCTCGTCGCGTCGGGGCCCAGCTCCGTCGTGACGCCAGCCGGCAGCTTCCCCTGGATCTTCGACAGGTACTCGAGGACGCGCGAGCGAGCCCAGTAGAGGTCCGTTCCGTCCTCGAAGATGACGTAGACGTAGGAGAACCCGAAGTCCGAGAACCCCCGGATCGTCTTCACCTTCGGCGCGCCGAGAAGCGACGTCACGATCGGGTACGTGACCTGGTCCTCGAGGATGTCGGGGCTCCGGTCCCAGCGGGAGTAGATGATGACCTGCGTGTCCGAGAGGTCCGGGATGGCGTCGAGCGGCGTCCTCCGGATGACGCCCACGGCGAGGATGATGATGATCGCGTAGAGCGCGATGACGAGATACTTGTTCTCCGCGGAGAACCGGATGATCTTCCCGATGATGCCGGGCTCGCGCCCTTCGGTGACGTTCATTCCCGGCTCCTCATTTCGCCGGAGCCGGCGAGGCTGAGGGGGCGGAAGAGGTCATGGCCGAGATGGCCGCCTTGAGCCGCGACTCGGAATCGACCAGGAAGTTCGCGCCCCGGACGACGACCTCCCCCTCCTTCAGGCCGTTCCGGACCTCCACGGCTCCGGCGCCGTGATCGCCCACCGAAATCTCACGCGGAAGGAGCCTCCCCTCGCCGAGGTCGACGAAGACGACGTTCCGCGTGCCGCTCGTCAGAATGGCGTCGTCGGGCACCTGGAGCGCCTCGCGCGTGCGGCCGTGGAGGATGACGTCCGCGAACATCTCGGGCTTCAGCTCTCCCTTCGGGTTGTCGAGCTCGATGCGGACCTTCACGGTTCGCGTCTTCTCGTCGACGGCCGGGTAGACGTACGTCACCGTGCCGTTCCAGACCCGCCCCGGCCAGTACGAGAGCGTCATCGTCGCCTTCTCGCCCACGGAGAGGCGCGGCAGCTCGTACTCGTAGACGTCCGCGATGACCCAGACGTGCGAGAGGTCGAGGATGTCGAACAGCGTGTCGGACGGCATCACCTTCATCCCGTGATAGGCCGTGCGGGCGGTCACGTAACCGGAGATCGGCGCATAGACCGGAAGCGCGCGGATCGGAGCGCCGTTCTTCTCGATTCGCTCGATGTCGGCCGGCGTGATCTCCCAGAGGATGAGCCGCTGACGTGCGGCGGCGAGGAGATCCTAGCCGCCCTGCGCGACCGAGGAGACGCCGGACGTTCCGAGTGAGCGCGAGGCCTTGAGCGCGAGGAGGTACTCCTGCTGAGTGGCGTAGAGCTCCGGGCTGTAGAGGTACGCGAGCGCCTCACCCTTCTTGACGTACTTGCCGGTGAAGTCGGCCGTCACGTGCTCGACGAACGCCTCGTAACGCGTGTGGACGTGGTGGACGCGTGTCTCGTCCGCGGCGACCCGGCCCGTGGTCCGGATCGAGGTTTCGAACGGGCTCTGCCGCACCGCGACCGTCTTCAGGCCGAGGAGCTGCCTCTTCGCCGCGTCGATCGTCACCGGTGCCAGGCCCTCGGGGCCCTCGGTCGCTCCCTGGGCTTCGTCTTCGTAGACCGGCACGAAGTCCATCCCCATCGAATCCTTCTTCGGCACGGGAGAGGTCTCGGCGGGATTCATGGGCGAGCGGTAGAGGAGAATCCTGCGTGGCCCGGCGGTCGGCTTCGCAGCGGCTGCGGTCGCGGAGGACGTGCGCTCCTGATCGATCGGCACGAGCTTCATGCCGCAGATCGGGCAATCCCCGGGCTTGTCGCGGATGATCTGAGGGTGCATCACGCACGTGTACTTCGTGGCCACGGCGGTCTTCGCTTCCTTCTGCGCGCACGCCGTGAGGAGAGCGACGGCGGGTACGACCGCGGCGGCGAGGGCGGCGATGAAAAGGATTCTCGTGAGACGATGTGATTTCATTTTCGTTCTGTCCTACATCCTGGGTGAAGCGGCGCCAAAGGAGGGACCGGGCGAGGAGGTCATTCCGGCGGATCCCGCGCGCTCGAGGGAGAATTCGTTGAGATCGGCGACAGCTCGAATGAAGCCGGCGAGTCGCGACACCGACGCCCGGCGGTCGACGAAGTACGTGCCGAGCGCTTCGAGGACGGTGACGAACGGCACCGAGCCGGTCCGGTAGCTCGCGAGAGCCGCGTCGACCGACAGCTTGTCCTGCACGAGGACGCCTTCGGCGTCGAGCTTCGCCTCGGCCGCGATCTGCTCGACCCGGATCAGCCTTTCCTCGGTCCGCGCCTCGATCTGGCGGCGCAAGGAGGCTTCGCTCGCCGAGGCCGCTTCCCCGAGCGCCTCGGCTTCGGCGATCAGCGGCCTCTGCTTGGCTCCCGACCAGAGCGGGATCGAGACGCCGACGCCGGCGGACCACATCAGCGGCAATCCGCCGCGGTTCATGTAAGCCGCGGAGGCGACGAAGTCGGGTCTCAGGCCGCGCCGCGCGAGGTCGGCCGCCGCTTTCGCGCGATCCTTCGCGAGCGCCGCATCCTTGAGCTCGGGCGTGACCTTCAGCGCCTCCTCGACGATCTCGTGCCTCGCGGGCTCGCCTGGGAGACTGCCCGGCACAAGCTCCTTCTTCGTGGGAAGAGGGCTCTCGGCGGGCCGGTAGAGAAGCTGGTTCAGGGCGCTCACGGCGCTCCTTTCGGCTGCCTCATCACGGCGGCGCTGCTGGAGGAGGCGCGTCCTCTCGGCCTGGGCGCGCAGGACCTCCTGCTGCGTTCCCAGTCCCGCCGAATAGCGGGCGCGGAGGTCCTCCTCGATGTCGCGCCAGGTGGCGATCTGCTCGTCCACGAGCTTCAGGTCCTCGCGGGCCTCGAGGAGATCGGCGTACCCGCGCCGGACGGCGGCTTCCAGCGTCAGGGCCACGCGCTCGGGCCGCGTGGCACCGCGTCCCGCGTCCAGGCTCGCGACTTTCTCGGCGAGCGCGAGCTTTCCCGGAAACGGGAGCGCCTGCTGTGCCATGAAGGAGAGCCGCGTCATCGGCTCGGTTCCGAGCGACAGGCTCGTTCCGTCGTTCTCGTACGTGACGCTCAACATCGGATCCGGCAACGAGCCCGCTGGAGAGACTCGCGAGCGGGCGGCCGTGGCCTCCTGCTTTGCCGCGGCGAGGTCCGGGTTCTTCACGAGCGCCTCGGCGACCAACTCGTCGACTTCGGCCGAAGTCGCCGCCGGAGGCACAGCGCCCTCGACGAGCTCGGCGGCCCTCGCGCTCGACGATCCGAGGCACGACAGGAGCAGGGCGACGGCCGCCGCCGCTCGGGACCTTCCAAGAGATTCTTTCTTGTTCTCTATTCTTTCGACCATCTGGATCTCCTCGGGCGAACAGCCTCACAAAGCCGTCCTTTCAGACGGCGCGAGATCGATTCGGCGAGGGATCAGACGAGAAGCGAGGCGAAGAGCAGGAAGAGGGGCGCCGACCGGGCGCGCGGTGCGACGGGGTGCGACCGCCCCGGAGACGGCGCCGCGAGGGAGAGATCGGGCAGGTCGCACGGCATCGCGGCGGGCGCCGCGAGCGCCGGGGAGGCGGCCGGTTGGAGCGAAGGCGCCGCGTCGTCGGGCTCGGTCTGGCGGCAGCATCCCGCGGAGGCATCCCCCGGAGCGTCCCCTTGCGTGCAGCAGCACGTCGGCACGCCCGACATCGGGCAGCGCGCCGCGTTCATGGAAGACTGAGGGAGCGCGAGGGCCGACACCGACACGAGCAGCGCCGCGACGATCGCGATCACACCCCGAAGGCGAAACGCGGGTCCGGAGGAGCGCTCCATCGCGATAAGTCTAGCGCAAAGAGGCACGGCACATTTCTGAGGCAGATGCTTTAGCCCCACTCGAAGGTCACGCTGGGCGAAAATGACCCCATGGGAACCTCTTCGCCGCCACCCGGACGCACGGCGCGCCCCGCGCCGCCGTCACGCTTCGACGCGGGACGCCCGGCGCCCCCCATGGGCCCGTCGGGCCGCACGATCCTGTTCGGGCTCTTCGCCCTCGCGGTCGCCGCATGGCTCCTGATGCGCTCGCCTTCGAAGCTCGCGGCAGGCTCGCTGCCGCGCCTCGCCGCCGACGGGACCCCGGCCGGCGACGCGCCCGCCGGGCGCTGCGGGGGCGCGAAAGGCTGCCTGATCGTCTACGTGGCGCCGTGGTGCGGGCCGTGCAAGGCCTCGCTTCCGGGCGACCGCGCGCTCGCCGACTTCGTGAAAGGCCGCGGCATCGACACGACGTTCGTCGTCGGCATGGACGCCATGCCGAGGTGCGCGGAGATGGCGAGGGCGATCGGACGCGAGGTCCTCGTCGACTCCTCCGGCGCGTGGGCCCGGAAGATGGGCATACGCGGGGTACCCCACTTCCTCGTGACGGGGCCCGATGGCAGCGTGAAGAAGCGGCAGGCGGGCGCGCTGATCGCGAGCCCGGACGTGGTCGCCCAGCACCTCGGGCTTTGAAAGTTCCGAAGCCTCGGCTTGGCCGGAGCGCTCTTTTCGCGGCCGGTCTCGCCATCCTTGCCGCGTCCCTGAGCGCCTTTCTCGGACAGCGCGTCTTCGAGGGCGCGCCGCACGTGGCCGACGGGATCTCGTACGCTTTTCAGGGAAAGATCTTCGCCGCGGGCCGCCCGTGGCTCGATCCGCCGGCCGTCCCGGATGCGTTCAAGGCCCAGAACATCCTTCTGAACGCGACCCGGTGGTGCGGCATCTACCCGCCCGGCTTTCCGCTGCTCCTGGCGGCCGGCTGGCTCCTCGGCGTCCCTTCCCTCGTCAATCCAATCCTGCTCGGCCTCGCCGTCGTCGGCGTCTTCCGGCTCGGAAAGATCCTCTTCGACGAGACGACGGGGCTCTTCGGCGCGCTTCTCCTCTCGGTCTCGCCGTTCGCGCTCCTCATGGGTGCGAGCTTCATGGGACACGTCGCGGGTCTGTGCGTCTTCACCTGGTGCCTCACGTTCCTCGCCGAGAGCTGCACGGGAAGGCGCGCGCGCCCGCTCTTTCTCGCGGGCTTTCTCGGCGCGTTCGGAGTCGTCGTCCGCCCGCAGGCCGCGGTGTTCTTTCTCCTGCCCGCGCTCCTCGGAACGCTGATCGTTCGCCGCA